>CAYTLX010000212.1:0-4585 GCA_964438645.1 uncultured Saprospiraceae bacterium
TTAGGCTTTCTTTATGTCTTTGTATGGGCTGTGAAGTCTGGACAATACGAAGACGATGTGACACCCGCGATGAGAATTCTTTTGGACGACGAACTAATCACCCCGCCATCGTCCACCTATTCCGATACTACTAAACAAAACGATAATACATCTAAAACTTGACTTCTATGGCACAAATAGAGAAATTTGAGTATGACAATACCATTGTAAGAAACTTCGCTGTTGCGTCGATTATCTTTGGTATTGTTGCTTTATCTGTGGGCTTATGGATCGCACTTGAGTTGGTTTTCCCTAGTTTGAATGGGGGAATACCTTGGAACTCATTTGGTCGTCTTCGCCCACTACACACCAACGCAGCGATTTTTGCTTTCGTCGGAAATGCAATCTTTGCAGGGGTTTATTATTCCACTCAGCGATTGCTGAAGGCGCGAATGTTTAGCCCAATCCTTAGCCAAATCCATTTTTGGGGCTGGCAATTAGTTATTTTGGGGGCAGCGATTACATTGCCTTTAGGATTGACTAGCTCGCATGAATATGCAGAATTAGAATGGCCGATTGATTTATTAATCACAGTGGCATGGGTCGCTTTTGGCGCCAACATGATTGGGACCATGATTAAAAGACGGGAATCTCACTTTTATGTGGCGATTTGGTTTTACATTTCCACTTTTATTACGGTGGCGGTATTGCATATCGGTAATAACCTAGAAGTACCCGTTACTTTATGGAAGAGTTATCCCGTTTTTGCAGGTATCCAAGATGCCTTGTTACAATGGTGGTATGGGCACAATGCGGTGGCCTTTTTCTTAACTACTCCATATTTGGGCTTGATGTACTATTATTTGCCTAAGGCTGCGAATCGTCCAGTTTATTCGTATAGACTTTCGATTATTCACTTTTGGTCATTGATATTTATCTATATCTGGGCTGGACCCCACCACTTGTTATATTCTGCATTGCCTGATTGGACTCAATCCGTCGGCACGGTGTTTTCTGTGATGTTGATTGCTCCATCATGGGGTGGGATGCTGAACGGCCTATTGACACTCCGTGGGGCTTGGGATAGAGTTCGAGAAGATCCAATTCTGAAGTTCATGGTTGTAGCCGTAACTGCTTATGGAATGTCCACCTTTGAAGGTCCGATGCTATCCATTAAGTCAGTTAATGCGATTGCTCACTTTACGGATTGGATTCCCGCACACGTACACATAGGCACATTAGGCTGGAATGGATTTATGACTTTTGGTATGTTCTACTGGATGTTCCCAAGATTATATAATACAACTTTGTATTCTAAAAAATTGGCGAATACCCACTTTTGGATAGGCACATTAGGTATTCTATTTTGGGTGGTTCCGATGTATTTCGCAGGCTGGACTCAAAGTATGGAATGGAAAGCATTTTCTCCAGAAGGTACTTTGATTAATGGATTTGTGAAAACTCTGAAGGACATTAAGCCCATGTTGGCATTAAGAGCCTTTGGGGGTACACTTTACTTGACAGGCGCATTGATTGGCTTCTGGAACTTAATGAAGACGGCATTACAAGGTAAGTTGATTGCTAATGAAGCAGCGGAAGCACCTGCTTTGGTTATACATGAAGATCCAAACGAAAGCTTCCACAGAAAACTGGAAAGAAAGCCTGTACCTTTATTGATTTGGGCGTTAGTGGCTATTTTAGTAGGTGGAGCGGTAGAGTTCTTTCCGATGACGTTTATGGAGTCAAGTGTACCAAAGATTGCCTCCGTAAAACCATATACGGCGCTTGAGTTACAGGGTCGTGATATTTATATTAGAGAAGGCTGTGTAAGCTGTCACTCACAGGAAGTACGACCTTTCCGGTCAGAAACTGTCCGTTATGGAGAGTACTCAAAAGCTGGAGAGTATATTTATGATCGTCCATTCTTGTGGGGGTCTAAGCGTACAGGGCCAGACTTGCACCGTATTGGTAGAAAATATCCTGATGATTGGCATTATAACCACATGTTGAATCCACAAGAAACAGAGGGAGAATCTATCATGCCACCTTATCCATGGTTATTCAAAAATGATTTAGATAACTCTTCTCTTCCAGCTAAGATTCGTGTTTTGCGTAAGCTGAATACACCCTATCCAGAAGGATATGACCAGCAAGCATTAGCAGACTTGGAAGTACAAGCGGAGAAGGTCGCTAAAAGTGTGGCATCTAAAGTAAAAGGGGTCAATGTTGAGGACTTTAAGAAAAAAGAAATCGTTGCATTGATTGCTTATTTACAGCGTTTGGGAACCGATATTAAAGCTAACAAATAAACCATTCTTTATCCAGCCATTTTTATAAAAATGGCTGGATAAATTAAAACCAGAGATTATGTTTAAAGGGATGTTTAATGGAACCGATTGGGCAGGCATATTATCTATGCTCATATTTTTTATGGTTTTTGTGGTCGCTATTGTGATGACTATCCTAAAAAAGAAAGGTGATGTCGATTATATGGCCAATTTGCCTTTAGATGATGACAATCTGGACAATAAAAATAAAAAATGATGATAAAGAATAAAACTTTGTTTACGATGCTTTCTCTTCTGACTCCGATGCTGGCCTTTGGAGCAGATGGTAATGGGATGCTATATGGCATGTCAAGTATAGGAGTCGTTGTGATATTATTTGCCATTTATGCCTTGATACGCTCAAGTGCAGCAGGTAATGGCCAGGTGAGTACGGCTAGTGCAACATCTAATTCTAGTTATCAAGCTTCAAATTTCTCTGCGAGTACAGGTAACGAAGCGGTCGTTAGAGCGACGAGTGCAGAAGGAGAAGGATTTAGTGGCGCTGATTTCTCTGGTGGAAATGATATTTTTGATGATGAGCGTGACATCTTGATGGATCATGAATATGATGGCATCCAAGAGTTAAACAATAAGCTTCCGCCTTGGTGGGTGGGTTTGTTTTATGTGACAGTTCTGATTGGGATTATTTATCCATTCGCTTTTCATGAAGACCATGAAGTAATGTATCAAAAAGAAATGGCCGCAGCAGATGCAAAAGTTAAAGCCTTTCAAGAAGCCAATGGCGGAGCGATAACAGAAGAAACGGTAGAGTTGCTTAAGGATGAAGCTGCATTGGCCGCTGGACAAGCTACATTTGTCAAAAACTGCGTGGCTTGTCACTTAGCAGATGGTGGTGGGCTTGTTGGCCCTAACCTAACTGACAAGTATTGGCTACATGGTGGCGGGATTCATAATGTCTTTAAAACCATAAAATATGGGGTGCCGGACAAAGGGATGGTCGCTTGGAAGGCTAGTTTGACTCCAAAAGAAATCCAAGAAGTGGCTAGCTATATTTTGGTTAAGCTTCAGGGCACGACTCCTGCTAATCCAAAGGCGCCGCAAGGAGAAGAATATACCGAGTAATTTTGCGTAAGCAAGTGATATAAATACCGGGGGGTGCTTGTGGCAGTTTCCGGTATTTTTTTTACCAATCTACTGATAAATATCATTAAGTTGGTTGGGGGATTTAGGCAACTTTATATAATAGTTGCTGTTTAATCAAAAAAAAACGATATGTCTGACTCGAAACAACCCATTAGAGATACGGAAGAATTTAGAGACCATATCTCTACGGTGACAGAAGATGGGAAAAGAATCTTTGTCTATCCGAAGAAGCAAAAAGGTAAGATGTATTGGATGCGGACAGTGGTCGCTGTACTATTCCTTATTGCCTTTTTAGTCGGGCCTTTTATCAAAGTTGATGGACGACCCTTGATGCTATTTAATGTGTTGAAGGGTGATTTTATTATTTTGGGTGTACCTTTTGTTACGCAGGATACTTTTTTGTTTGCGGTTACGATGATTACATTACTGGTGGTTATTGTATTGTTTACGGCGGTATTTGGCCGTTTATTTTGCGGTTGGATATGTCCACAGACCATCTTCATGGAGCATGTATTTAGACGGATTGAATATGCCATTGAAGGCGATGCTAATAAGTCTAGAAGGTTGGATAAAGGCCCTTGGACGAAGGAAAAAATATGGAAGAAAGGGCTGAAATGGACTATTTTTTATATCATCTCTTTTATCATTGCCCTTTATTTCTTGTCTTATGTTATTGGGGTGGATAGTGTCAAGGTATTTATTACTTCTCCTGTTGGAGAAAATATCAGTGGTTTAATTGGATTGTTTGTTTTTTCATTAGCCTTTTTCATGGTTTTTGCGAACATTCGAGATCAGGTTTGTACCACCATTTGTCCTTATGGACGATTACAAGGGGTACTTTTGGACAAAAACTCTATTTTGGTTTCTTATGATTTTGAACGTGGAGAGCCAAGGGGGAAGGCCAAAAAGAAGAAAAAGAAAACGAAAGTAGAGACCATGGTCGCTAGTAGTGATGTGGGGGTTGCCGCGGTTCAATTTGAAGGCGATAAAGAAGGGGATTGTGTCGATTGTGACTTGTGTGTCAAAGTTTGTCCTACCGGGATTGATATTCGAAATGGTACCCAATTGGAGTGTATCAACTGTACTTTGTGTATGGATGCATGTGATAGCATCATGGAAAAGGTAAATCGACCAAAAGGATTGATACGATATGCTTCTTATAACAGTATAGTGGA
>CAYTLX010000213.1:0-3109 GCA_964438645.1 uncultured Saprospiraceae bacterium
GCGCTTACGCAAACAGTTGATCATACAGAACGTTTGAAAAAGCAGAGTGGTGGATCAGGTTTGTTTGCGGTGATGAGTTTTGAGCTAGGGCCAGCTGACGAAGAATTTATTGAATCAGAAGATTTTAAGTCTGGTAAGGTTAAGTTGCAGTTTGTAAATGCAATTACAGGGGGATCAATTCCTAAGGAATTACTGCCTTCTGTTGTCAAAGGGTTTAACTCAATGATGAACAATGGTATTTTAGCAGGATACAATATTGACAGTATGAAAGTCAGAGTGTATGATGGTAAAATTCACCCAGTAGATTCTAAGCCAATTGCATTTGAGCTTTGTGCTAAAGAAGGTTTTAAGGCCGCAGCAAAACAAGCAAAGCCTGTATTACTTGAACCAATTATGAAGTTAGAAGTAGTGACGCCAGAAGAATATGTAGGGCCTGTAATTGGGGACTTGAATAGAAGACGTGGTCTTCCGAAAGGACAAACTAGCGCTCCAGGTGGTGCGATCCAAATTTCTGCGGATGTACCATTATCTGAAATGTTTGGTTATGTAACTAACTTGCGTACGATTACGGCAGGTAGAGCATCATCATCCATGGAGTTTTCGCACTATGCGGCGGCTCCGAAGGGAATAGCAAAGAAAGTAATTGACGAAGCCAACGGCGTCGTTAGTTAATAAATATTTTTTTTAATTGATTTGAAACAGGGTTATGAATCAGAAAATCAGGATTAAGTTACGTTCGTATGACCACAATTTGGTTGATAAGTCAACTGCAAAGATTGTTAAGACGGTACGTAATAGCGGGGCACTAGTAGTTGGCCCGATTCCGCTGCCCACGAAGAAAGAGATCTTTACGGTCTTGCGTTCACCCCACGTGAACAAGAAATCTCGTGAGCAGTTCCAGCTAAGAACGCATAAGCGTTTGATTGAAATTTTTACTCCAACTCCTAAGACAGTGGATGCATTGTCCAAGTTGGAATTGCCGAGTGGTGTTGATATTCAGGTAAAGCTTTTCTAAGCATTGTCTCGAGTATATACCGACAGATATAAACATATTTCTTTTTAAATTTTAAAATCGTTAACTGTGGACGGTTTAATAGGTAGAAAAATTGGCATGACCAGTATCTATGATGATGCAGGTCGTAATGTAGCATGTACAGTGATTGAAGCTGGACCATGTGCCATTACTCAAGTAAAGCGCCCGGAGACGGACGGTTACTACGCCATACAACTTGGATATTTAGATGCCAAGGACAAGAATACAACAAAGGCTTTAAAAGGACATTTTGCGAAAGCAGGATCAACTTCTAAAAGAAAGATTGTAGAGTTTAGAGATGCTGAGTTAGACAAAGGTCTTGGCGATGTGGTTACAGTAGCAGATGTCTTCGAAGAAGGAGATGTGGTAGATGTTGTAGGTACTTCCAAGGGTAAAGGCTTCCAAGGTGTTGTGAAACGACATAATTTCCGTGGGGTAGGTGATGCTACGCACGGTCAACACAATCGACTAAGAGCTCCAGGTTCTATTGGTGCGGCTTCTTATCCAGCGAAAGTAATCAAAGGAATGAGAATGGCTGGCCAAATGGGCAACAAGCGAGTAAAGGCTCAAAATCTTGTAATTTTAAAGATTTTTCCTGAAAAGAATCTTATTCTTGTGAAAGGGGCTGTGCCTGGTCACAAAGGAGCTTTTGTAATAATTGAAAAATAAGAACTTAGGTTCTAATAAATCATCGACAAATGAAAATCGATATATTTAATACACAAGGAAGTGCTACTGGGCGTCAAGCAGATTTGCATGATGGTGTCTTCGGTATTAAGGTTAATGAGCACACGATGTACCTTGCGGTTAAACAATATTTGGCCAACCAAAGACAAGGTACGCACAAGTCTAAAGAACGTGGAGAAATTGTGGGTTCAACTAGAAAGTTGTTCAAACAAAAAGGAACTGGTGGAGCTAGACGTGGTAACATTAAAAGCCCATTGTTACGAGGGGGTGGACGTGCTTTCGGTCCAAGACCTAGAGACTATAGCTTTAAGCTAAACAAAAAAGTTAAAGCCTTAGCTAGAAACTCTGCACTTTCTTCTAAACATGCTGCAGGAGAATTGAAAGTCATTGAAGACTTTGTGATGGAAACTCCAAGCACAAAAGAAATGAGTAAAATTTTGAATAACCTTAAAGGAGGTGTTAAAAGAGTTTTACTTGTCACTAAGGCCTTTGATGGAGTCGTAATGAAAGCAGCTAGTAATATTACTGGTGTTGAAGTCCTTGCGGCAAAAGATATTAATACTTACCAACTTTTGAAAGGAGATGTAATCCTTCTTCAAGAAGGCGCCGTAAGTGTAGTGAATGAACTTTGTTCCAAATACAGTAAGAATTAAATTGTCAGAAGATGATCAAACGCATTCTAATAAAGCCTGTAATTACTGAAAAATCTGAACTATTGAGTTCAAATCATAATCAGTACTCTTTTGTAGTCCATAAAAAGGCCAACAAAATTGAGATAAAAAAGGCCATTGAAAACAAATACGGTGTAACTGTTGAAAATGTCAGCACAATGATAGTGCCTGGTAAAACCAAAACGAGAGCAACTCGGTCTGGTTATGTTCAAGGTCGCACAGCTAGCTTTAAGAAAGCCATCATAACAGTGGCTGATGGAGAAGAGCTAAATATTTACGGAGAAGCCTAAATTATTTAAACCATGGGAATTAAGAAATATAAGCCAGTCAGTCCGGGGTTACGAACAAGAGTGACGAACTCTTTTGAAGAAATAACTACGGATAAGCCAGAAAAAAGCTTATTGGCCAAAAAAAGTAGAACTGGGGGCCGAAATAGCTCAGGTCGGATGACTGTTCGCCAAAGAGGTGGAGGACACAAAAAACGCTATAGAATTATTGATTTTAAGCGTAACAAAGACGGTGTTCCAGGTACCATCAAAACGATTGAGTATGATCCGAATAGATCTGCCTTTATCGCACTAGTTTTTTATGCTGATGGGGATAAGAGATATATTCTTGCTCCTAGAGGGATTAAGGTAGGTGACACGATTATGGCAGGTGCTACAGCAACTCCTGATGTGGGTAATACTTTGTTCTTAAAGGATATTCCTTTAGGTTC
>CAYTLX010000213.1:3209-4566 GCA_964438645.1 uncultured Saprospiraceae bacterium
CGTCCACATGTTCGTGGTGTAGTAATGAACCCTGTGGATCACCCAATGGGTGGTGGTGAAGGACGTGCTTCTGGTGGACATCCAAGATCTCGTACAGGAATCAAGGCAAAAGGTCAGAAGACTCGTAGCCGTACGAAGCATTCCAACAAGTTAATCATTTCAAAAAGAAAAAAATAAATTCTTAAGATATGCCTAGATCGCTGAAAAAAGGACCTTACGTTTACCACAAGCTATTAAAGAAGGTAGCTAAGGCTAAAGAATCTAATAAAAAACAGTTGATTAAGACTTGGTCTAGATCATCTATGATTATCCCTGATATGGTTGGAGAAACCATCGGGGTACATAATGGGAAGATACACATTCCTGTATTTGTCACAGAAAGTATGGTCGGCCACAAGCTGGGCGAATTTTCTGGTACAAGAACCTTTAAAGGTCATTCGGGTAACCGGAAGAAATAAACCATTTTTTTAGAGTTTGTAACTGATAGTGTGAAATGGAAGCTATAGCAAAATTAAGAAATTGTCCGATGTCTCCTCGTAAGATGAGATTAATAGCGGATTTGATTCGGAATAAACCCGTAGATGAAGCCCTTGGTATCTTAAAATTTACCAAGAATGAAGCGTCAATCTGGTTAGAAAAATTACTTCTGTCGGCAGTAGCCAACTGGGAGTATAAATTGGAAGGTGTTGATTCGGATGATTATGCGCTTATTGTGAAGACAATATTTGTCGATGGGGGGAGAATGCTGAAAAGAATTCAACCTGCACCGCAAGGTAGAGCACATAGAGTACGGAAGCGTTCGAATCACGTGACCATAATTATTGAAAACACCCTACCATTGGAGACGGAGTCTGCTATGGTAGAAATTGAAGAAGAATAAATCACTCATAATGGGTCAAAAAACAAATCCAATAGGAAATAGATTGGGAATCATCCGCGGATGGGAATCCAATTGGTACGGTGGAAAAAACTTCGCTGAGAATGTTGTTCAAGATGAAGAAATTCGTCGCTATTTGAGAGCACGTATCAATAAAGGTGGAATTTCGAGAATTATTCTTGAGAGAACACTTAAAAGAGTTACCGTTACCATTCATACTTCTAGACCAGGTATCGTCATCGGTAAGGGCGGTAAAGAAGTCGAAAGATTGAAGCATGAGTTAAAGAAGTTGACGGGTAAAGACGTAAAGATTAATATTCATGAAGTACGTCGTCCCGAATTGGATGCGTATATTGTTGGGGAAACAATAGCCCGCCAATTAGAAGCTAGGATGAATTACCGTAGAGCTATAAAAGGTTCTATTCAATCTTCAACTAGAGCGGGTGCAGGTGGAATAAAGGTGCGTATATCTGGTCGATT
>CAYTLX010000214.1:0-4559 GCA_964438645.1 uncultured Saprospiraceae bacterium
TTGACAATCAACAACTCAAAAGGAGTGCAAGCTCTAAACATGCCAATAGTCATCAAGCCAGAAAGCGTAAAAGGCTTGCCCAAAAGTTTCACCATTACAGCGGATGGCAAAGCCCTACCCTACCAAATTGATGACTTTGATAAAGACGGCAAATGGGATGAAATATTTCTTATAGCTGATTTCAAAGCCAACGAATCGAAGACACTGACCTTTAACAAGGTAGAGAAAAAACCAACTTATCCATCGAAAACGGACGTTACCTTTGCAGAAATAAAACCACCGCACCATAGTTGCTATAATGCCTTGCGCGTAAAATCTACTGACTCACTCAAAGCATCCGAGCTTTACCAGATGGAAGGCCCAGCTTGGGAAAATGACGTCGTAGGATTTCGTAATTATTATGACCAACGAAATGCCATGGATATTTATGGTAAGCAAGTGCCTGATTTGAGCTTGGCAAAAGCGGGTATTGATGGCCAAAATTATCATGAATTGGATAAATGGGGCATGGACATTTTACATGTAGGAACTTCTCTTGGTGCGGGCGCCATCGCCATCAAGAAAGGAGAAAAAATCTATCGCATCGCAGAGCCAGAAAAGAGTAGTTTTGAGTTGGTAGCTAATGGCCCACTTCGTACTATTTTTAATTTGAACCATCATAATTTTAAGATTGGTGACCATGATTATCAAATCAATCACCAAATCGCCATTTATGCAGGCGTCCCCTTTTACGAAAGTACCGTTACCGTAAAAGGACTACAAGGTGGAGAAGAATTAGTGACAGGAATTGTCAACTTACACAGCGACACACTTTACACGCAAACCGATGATAATCAAAGACTTGTGTTCGCCACTTTAGACAAACAAGCCGAAAAGGATACCTACTTAGGCATGGCGATTGCCGTTGATAAGAAGGATTTTGTGCAAACAATTGAGCTACCTGATGAAGGTGCAGACATCACCAGTTCGTATGCCGTGATATTAAAATTGGAAGAAAATACTCCCGTCTCTTTTCGGTTTTATGCACTTTGGGAAAACCGATTTAAAAAGGTCTCCAATAAAAAATATTTCTTAGAATATCTTTTACATCCTGATTCCTTTAAACTCTAGCAGCCTGTTATGAAATATCTCTTCAGCACATTCCTATTTCTGCTATCAACTTTCAGTTTTGGACAACTCCAAGTCGCCAAGATTTTCTCAGATAATATGGTGCTGCAACGAGATGTCAAAGTACCTATCTGGGGTTGGGCGAAAAAAGGAGCACCAATCAAAATGATTTTTGATGGACAAACTTACCACACTCAAGCGTCCAATGGTACTTGGCAATTCACCATCCCCCCGCATGCCATTGGCAAAAAATATGGCTTACTTATTCAGAGTCAAGGCTCAACAATCTCCTTTAAAAATATTACTTTTGGGGACGTATGGCTTTGTGGCGGTCAGTCCAACATGGAATGGTTTGTAGAAGCAGCCAATAATGGTGCGCTAGAAGTTGCACAAGCCAATTATCCCAATATCCGACTCTTCGAAGTGCCGCACCAAATTTCTAAAAAGCCTATCCAAGATATATCAGAAGGTCAGTGGCAAGTTTGCACACCAGAGACCGTTAATCAATTTTCGGCAGTAGGCTATTTTTTTGGTCGAGAAATACATCAAGAATTAAAAATACCTATCGGATTGATAGGGGACAATTATGGTGGCACGGTCATCGAAACTTGGATGAGTCCTGATGCCTTTAAAGGAATGCCTGTTTATCAAAAACAAATCGCCCAGCTTACGCAAAAAAAAGAAAACCCAAACAAAAAGGAAATTGCATCAAAATTCAAGACTTGGCTAGCCAAATTCTCCACAGAAGATAAAGGATTTATTGAGAATAAATACATCTGGAAAGATGCTGATTACACTTCAGATCCGACATTGACCTTACCCACACAATGGGAATCGGCAGGCATTAAAGAGTTGGAAGAATTGGATGGTGTGGTTTGGCTAGAGAAAGATTTTATCCTTTCGGAAAAACAAGCCCACACATCGGCTTCCCTTTCGTTAGGTCCTATCGACGACTCAGACATCACGTGGATTAACGGAGTAAAAGTAGGTGGACTTTCCAATCAATGGAATAAAAATCGCAACTACAGTATTCCATCCAACCTCCTAAAAGAAGGAAAAAATAATATCGTCGTACGTGTCGAAGACTACCTTGGCGGTGGTGGAATTTATGGAAAGGATGCTCAATTAAACATTCATTTTGAAACCATCCAATCGAACCTGCCCCTTGCGGGAAAATGGCATTACAAAATCGGTTATCAAACATCAAGCCCTATGCCTACCAGCCCTGATTTTGGTCCCAATTCTGCCCCTACTCTATTGTACAATGGCATGATTTATCCCATCAAAAACTTCCCCATTAAAGGAGTTATTTGGTATCAAGGAGAAACCAATACTTATCGGGCAGTGGAGTATAAAACGTTGAAAACCAAATGGATACGCAATTGGCGTAAGCTTTGGCACAATGACAGCTTGCCGATGATTTGGGTGCAATTAGCCAATTATCAATCCCCACCTGAAACGCCAGCAGAGAGCTCCTGGGCAGAGCTTCGAGAAGCACAGCAAGAAGCACTTTCAGAGCCCAATACTGCGATGATTACCGCTATTGATTTGGGAGAAGCGAAGACCATTCATCCACTCAACAAACAAGAAGTGGGACATCGTTTGGCGCAAGCCGCACTCCAAGAAGTATATGGGCAAACTACCCATTACAAAAGTCCAAGATTTTTGAAAATCAAAAAAAGAAGAAGAAAGTATATTGACATCATCATCGAAGATACAGGTACAGGATTACAATCCCATAATAAAAATATTAATGGCTTTTCTATAGCAGGAAAAGACAAAATTTTTCACTGGACTACCGCAAAAATCATCAAGAAAAATGTCATCCGAGTCTTTTGCCCAAAAGGAACAAAAGCCCAATCCATTCGTTATGCTTGGGCAAACAATCCAGCACCCTTAAACATTACCAATTCTTTTGGCTATCCCCTACTTCCGTTTAGGACAGACCACTGGGAATTATCCACCAAATTAATCACCAGACAATGACCCATTTTTACAAAGTTTTTCTGTTTTTGGTTTTAACAGTTTTTGTGAGTTGTACTACGACAAAAAAGGTAGTTCAACCACCCCAGAAAGAAAAAGTAACAAAGACAATTCATCAGGAGATGATACATTCTATCATTGCAAACCAAAATGTAATCTTAGGTAGTAACTGGAAGACGTTTTACATTGTACCAAATCCCACAAAGTCAAAAATAATTTCTAGGTCTTTTTTGGGGTCTAGGTACTCCTATATCGAACATAGTGAAAATGGGCTAAGCTTTATCAAAACAATGGTCAAGAAATTTACTGATAAAACGGATACGCTTACCATCCAAACAAAAACAGCGGTGGGAGAAGCAAACCTATCATATACCCAAACTATTGTCAAAAGCAAAGGTGCCATTACTTATGCTTCGACCGCCAAACAACTAGACCGTGCCATCAAAAAACACGCAAAAGACCGAAAGCCACTAACCATTTTTCTAAATACCGGTGACTACGGAAATTACAAAATTGAAAACCACTCCAATCTAACCTTTGTACCTACAGCGGGGCAATATCCTATTTTCAGAAGCATTACCATCTCTAATTCAAACAACATTAATCTATTTAGCTTACACATCATTTCTGAAAAGAAAGAAGGTGAAAAGGCTTTTTATGTAAAGATTGATAAAAATTCTTCCAACATCAATGTGTCTAATTGCCAAATCGAAGCCGCCTACGAAACGGAAACTTGGGAGCCCACCGACTGGAAAACCAAAGCCGCCAATGGCATCTATTCTGAAGCATCTAATTGTATTTTTAGCAACAACCTGATTAGACACATCCATCATGGCATCGAAACCAAAGGCGACAATTGCAGGGTGTCCAATAATATCATTATTCGATTTGGTGGGGATGCCATCCGCAACACGGGCAACAATAATGTATTTGACTCCAATTATCTGGCGGATGCGCTCGTGGACGACTATGCACAAAAAGGAGGAAATCATGATGACCTTTTTCAGGCTTGGACTTTTGACAAACCCATCTCCAATCTTATTATTAAAAATAATATTGCCATTAATTGTACAGACACCACCAATCATCTGCAATCCAAAAACGTGCAAGGTATCGCCTGCTTTGATGGTTTTGAAGAAAATTGGTTGATTGAAAACAACCTAGTTATTATAGAACATCCACATGGAATTGCCCTTTTTGGTGCCAACAATTGTGTGATTAAAAACAATAAAGTCATCTATAATCCCTTCCAAAAATACCATTTTGAATCCCTACCTTGGATTATGATTCATGCCCACAAAGACGGTAGAAAAAGCCATAACAACTTGATTAACAACAATATAACTAGCGTGATAGAAGTAAAGGACAAAGCTTCTACTACCATCAAAAATAACATCCTAACAAGCAAACCATTTACAAGATTTTTCCAAGATTACCCAAATTGGATATTCGATAAAAAATAAAACCGA
>CAYTLX010000215.1:0-4551 GCA_964438645.1 uncultured Saprospiraceae bacterium
TAGAGAAAATATCCAACTTGGAGAAGCGAGAAATATTCGTATTGCGGAAGCACAAGAAGCTGGAGCTTTAATGTTATTCGGGGAAAAATACGGAGAAAATGTGCGCATGATTACTTTTGATGCCGATTATAGCCGCGAGCTTTGTGGGGGCATTCATGTACCTGCCACGGGGCAGCTTGGCATGTTTAAGTTTACGTCCGAATCGGCCATAGCCGCAGGAGTGAGAAGGGTAGAAGCGGTCACAGGAGTAGCCGCCGAAGTCTATATCAATGACCAAATTGCTGAATTAAATGCCGTCAAAGCATTGTTTAAAAATCCAGCAAACCCAGCGAAAAGAGTGGCAGCCTTAGTAGAAGAAAATAAAAACCTAAGTCGAAAGATGGAAGGTTTGATTGCGGCTTCCGCAAAAAATCAAGCCAAAGAATTAGCTAGCGCTTTTGTGGAAACGAATGGGATGAATGTTCTCATTACGCAAGTAGAAGTATCTGATGCTAAAGCACTAAAAGCAATGGCTTTTGACTTGGAGAAATCCAAAGGCAATGCCCTAGTGGGATTAGGAGCTAATATCGGTGGTAAACCACAGTTATTAATCGTTATCTCAAAACAATTGGTCGGTACCAAAGGTTTGAATGCTGGAAACCTTGTCAGAGAAATTGCCAAATCCATCAAAGGTGGTGGTGGCGGTCAACCATTTTTTGCGACAGCGGGTGGAAGTGATGCATCAGGCATTCCTGCAGCCTTAGCTGCCTTAAAAGAAAAAATCGCCTAAAAAAAAGGTTTACTAAACGTAGTAAAACAAAGGCAACCAAATTAAAATAAGGCAAGAAAACCAAGAACAAGCGTTTGGTAAACCTTGCAAAAAAAATGTAACTATTTAGGTATCCCTATTTTTAGACAGAAAATAGGCATTTTTGTGTATGTTGAAGCTATTTTTTTTTGAAGCGTAGCACCGCTACGTGATAAAAAAATAGCAAAGACAGGCGCAAAAAGGGCATTTTATGGCAAATTTGGCGGGTAGCTAAACAGTTAGAAAAAAAAAAATAACATAACACCATGAAAAAGCAAATTTTCATTTTTATATCCATTTTAGCATTAGGCGCAATGTTTTCTTGCCAATCTGGTGCAGGCCTATTCCAAATATCAGGTACAATTGGCGACGCCACCACAGGGCAAGCCTTACAAGTAGTTACAATTCCATTTGACAATACGCAACCTGCTCTTGTCACACAAACTAAGATTTTGCCCAATGGTGCCTACAAAATTAGCTGGGAACATCCCCAAAAAGGAGTTTATAGCTTAAAATTAGGCCCACAGCAACAGCTTTTGTTTTTGTTAGATGGCACCGAAAAAAATGTAAAATTTGACATTGCCAAAAATGGTTTTAGAAACTTAAATGTAAAGGTTGAAGGCTCAGATTTGAACACTCGCTATTTCAATATAATGAAAGGCGTCATTAATAAGACGGCGACCCCAAGTGATTTAAGAAAAACCATTTTGGGTGAGAAAAATGCCCTATTGGCTTCCTTGGTTGCTTTGCAAACTCAAAAAGACCCTAGTTCACTCGAATTACACCAAACCATCCAAAAAAGATTGGCTCAAGTGCCCAACTTGGATAAAACAAAATATAGCAATGCGTATGCGACTTACGTGGCTTCGATGGAAAGGCAAGTCAATCAAGCAGTCATTAAGGTAGGTGCGATGGCGCCCGACTTAGCGTACAAAAATCCACAAGGAAAAATCATGAAACTATCGGATTTGCGGGGCAAGTTAGTTTTATTAGATTTTTGGGCCAGTTGGTGTGGCCCTTGTCGCCGAGCCAATCCGCATGTGGTAGAAATCTATAAAAAGTATAAAAACAAAGGCTTTACCGTCTTTTCTGTCTCTTTGGATGGGGACAAACGCGGTAGTACCGACCCAAATGTCATCAAGATGCATAGAGACCGTTGGGTGGCTGCCATCAAAAAGGATGGACTTGTTTGGCCGAACCATGTCAGCGACCTAAAATCTTGGAACTCTGAAGCTTCCGCAAAATATGGCGTGACCAGTATTCCCGCTACGTTTTTGATTGGACGAGATGGTAGAATCAAGGCCGTCAATCCTAGAACCAACCTAGAAGAAGTGGTAAAAGCTAATTTGTAAATTAGCACCCCAATATCCCAATACCCCAATACATGAACCTACTGGATTATCAGGATAAATTGAAAGTCAACGCCATAGATGGGCAAACCTACCTGTTTGACCCCGTCAGAAAGAAAAACATCGTGTTGACTCCTGAAGAATTAGTACGTCAATTAACCATTCAGTATCTACACTTGGAAAAAGGGTATTCGTTAGGGGTGTTTTCTGTTGAAAAACAGATAAAGCTCAATGATACCATCAAACGCTACGATATTGTTGTCTATAAAAAAGGCTTGCCTTTTATTCTTGTCGAATGCAAACGACCAGAAATTAAATTAGATGAAGCCGTTTGTGCACAAATCGCACGTTATAACATTGTACTACAAGTACCTTATTTGATGATTACCAATGGGCCTGATTCTTTTTTCTTTGGCTTGGATGACGCGGGAAAGGCTTTTGATTTGATAGATGCGGGATTGTTGGGGATATAGACTGCTTTGTTAACTTTCCAACTTTTGGAAAGTTATACTCCTTCAAATTTTGTTTTAATCAAGGAAGTAATTGGAAGCGTGGTAAGCTACGTCGTAGTGTTTTTCCCTTTTTTACCGAACTATTGTTTCCCCAAAATTTGTCAAAATAAAATAATTTTATACCTTTGTGGACATATTCAAGGGGTAGCCTAGTGATTTTTATCATCAATCAGACTACAAATCCTATGAGTTAATTCACAGACAGTCTTTAAAAGATAAATAGACATATGAAATTTGGTTTCATTATTGACAATCGAAAATGCATCGGGTGTCATGCCTGTACCACCGCTTGTAAAGCGGAGCACATGGTACCCGTAGGCGTTAATCGAACATACGTGAAGTATGTAGAAAAAGGGCAGTTTCCGGATACCCGAAGACTTTTTTCCGTTATGCGATGTAATCACTGTACGAATGCACCTTGTGTGACGATTTGTCCAGTCGAAGCATTGTTTATACGGCAGGATGGTATCGTGGACTTTAATAATAAGCGATGTATTGGCTGTAAGTCGTGTATGCAAGCGTGTCCGTATGATGCTTTATACATTGACCCAAACACAAGCACTGCCGCAAAATGTAATTATTGTGCCCATCGGGTGGATGTAGGCTTAGAGCCTGCTTGTGTCAATGTCTGTCCAGAACATGCCATCATTTCTGGGGATATGCACAACCCTAATTCGGAAATCTCTCAATTGCTTGCCCGTCAACAAGTAACGGTCAGAAAGCCCGAAAAAGGCACCAAACCCAATCTTTTTTATATTGATGCAGACCAAGCTTCTTTGGATCCTTTGTTGACCCCGAAGTCGGTGAATACACTTTGGAGTAATCAAGCAAGGGGCGTAGGACACTTTGCCAAAAAGACCGAAAAATTGGCCTTTACTGGTGAAGATGTGGTCTTTGCTGCAATGGCTGGAACCGCTGTGCCGACTGCGGATATTCAACAAAATGGAGCCGACAAATCAATTGATGTTCTAATGAATGGCGCCACTCGTAACTATGACCAACCTGACAAAGGAATTCTTTGGGGCTGGGAAGTATCGGGTTATGTGGTGACCAAAGCCATCTCGGCAGGCGTCATATTAGTGATGTTGATGGCATATTTTGGTGGTTTTGCGGAAGTGACGACCGCTAATACGTGGTGGGGTTACTTGGCTTCCTTATTCTTCTTGACGGCGACAGGAGCGTTGTTGGTAAAGGATTTGGATCAACCTACCCGATTTTTGAATGTATTATTGAGACCACAGTGGGGCTCTTGGTTAGTCCGTGGGGGGTATTCGATTACTATTTTTGGTGGATTGGTGAGTTTAGTGATGGCATCCAAGTTTTTTGATTGGGGACTAGAGACTTACGTAAATGGATTGTTAGGTGTTTTTGCGATTATTGTAGCGATATATACGGCGTTTCTTTTTGCGCAAGCGAAGGGGCGAGATTTTTGGCAAAGTCCTTCGTTGGCATTCCACATGTTATTGCATAGTGTGATGGCTGGGGCGGCATTTTTTGCGATTATTTCTTTGTTTGTGGATTCAGGAGCCAATTGGTTGCCTTTCTTGCGAAATGTGCTGATAGGTACAATTATCTTTAATCTCTTTACCCTAATTATCGAGATGTCCATTACGCATCCTACGGAAGCTGCTAAAGAGACTGTTCACATGATTTTGGGTGGACGCTACAAAAATACTTTTTGGGGCGGAGTCGTATTGTTTGGTAATATCTTACCGCTAGCAATGCTCCTTTTTGCGCAAGCAGCAAATCCAATCCTAGCCATCGCAGGGGTTATCTTACTGATAGGTAGTTACCTTACGGAAAAAATATGGGTGGAAGCACCACAACGCATGCCGTTGACGTAGAGAGAATTCATGAATTCTCTCTATGTCAAGACAATTCATGAATTCTCTCTATGTCAAGA
>CAYTLX010000216.1:0-4548 GCA_964438645.1 uncultured Saprospiraceae bacterium
TGTGGCAAAAATCTGCCCTACCTAAATAGTTACGTTTTTTTACCGAACCATTGCTAAATAAAAATTCATATAGTTTTTTTGGAGTGGGCACAATTATTTAATAGCAAATAGTGCCTAGCCACCACCACCCTACTTCAATTTCAGCCGCCGAGACTCAAAATCCGTCTCTTCGATAGGCAAGCAGGCGGTTTCAAATATTTGCATCAAATCATCCGTGTGAGCAGTCACCTTACCCGTTTTTAGGTCTATAAACACAAAATCCATCCAGATAAATGCTTTTAGCTTTTTATGGTGCTCGTCAAACATTCTTAGCTCTACTTTCAGATTGTAAGGCGAGAACTCAAAGGCTTGGGACTCCAAAATAACTTTTTCAAAAGGAAGTGCTGGGCGAAAAAAGGCCGTTTGGCTAGTGCTCACGACCCACCCCAATTTTTCTTTTACCGCAAGGTCATAAATCTTCAAACCATAGGCTTCATAGACTTGATCTTCGCGTGCATTGAGCATATAATCCACATATCGCGCATTGTTGAGATGCCTAAAAGGGTCGCAATCCTGAAAGCGAATGGTTGCGTAACTGGAGAGTATTTGTTTATTCATTGTATATTTTTTAAACGCTGATGCAAATCCAACACTTGCTTAATTAGCCCCTTTTTCCCGTCATTAAGTAGGACAAAATCGGCCAATTTTCGTTTTTCTCTTTCGGGCATTTGACTCCGAATTCGGCTCAAAACCTGCTTTCTGGTCAGCCCATCTCGCTGACGCACTCGATCAATTCTTATCTTTTGGGCAGCGAAAACTTCAATAATCGCATCTAACTCATGAGCAGCACCCGACTCAAAAAGTAGAGCGGCTTCCTTTAAGGTAAAAGGTACGTTTTTTTGTTGGGCATGCCACTGTTCGTAGTCTAGCTTAACCGCTGGATGCACTAAGGCATTTAATTTTTTGAGTTTTTCGGGATTATTGAAAGCAATATCGGCAATATGTGTGCGATTTAGAGCGCCATCGGACAGATACGCCTTTTGCCCAAATAGTTTTTTGATAGCGACCACCAACTTTGGATTATTGACCATCAGCCCTTTGGCACGGCTATCGGCATAATAAACTGGGATGCCCAAAACTTCAAAAATGGCTGCGGCTGTTGATTTGCCGCTACCGATTCCCCCTGTAATACCGATTTTTAACTTTTGATGCGCCACATTCTTATATTTAATCAAAAAATCGCTACATTAGCACAAGCTAAATCCTAACGATGACAAAGATACAACAATTCATACTTCTATTATTTATTTCTTTGGGTACCTTTGGGCATGCACAGGATGTCCATTATTCACAGTATTCTTTTGCCCCGTCCCTACTCTCTCCTGCGCTGTCGCATAGTTTTCGGTCGGAGTTTCAAGGTGGAGCGATATATCGAAATCAATGGGCTTCAGTGCCCGTCAAATATGCTAGTTTTTTGGGATATTTTGACAAGAAAGTATTAAAGTCCTTTGCAGGAAATGCCTTGGCTTATGGGGTTCATTTTCAGTATGACAAAGCGGGCGATGCGGGTATGAGTTTGATGAAAATCCAGTTTAATGGTGCAATTTCTCGCCCAATAAGTCCTTTCTTGTCCCTGTCGGTCGGGTTGGGTGCGGGCTATGGAAGTCGGCAGTTTAGCCCCGAAAAGTTGAGTTTTGGGAGCCAATTTACGGATCAATATCGTCCGAACACCGCTTCTGGCGAAGTTTTTAATGAGACCAGTGTGGGCTTCATGGATTTATCCGCAGGTCTAAACGCCCACATCAATTTCAAAAATAAACATCAAGGGAATATAGGTTTTTCGCTGAGTCATTTTAATCAACCTAAAGTGAGTTTTTTGGGGGCTGATGTCTCACTTTTGCCTTCTATACAGCTCTATACTTTGGGGCATCTTTACCTTTCGGAAAAAACCGATGCGCTCATCAATACCATTTATCGGCATCAAGGTGTCTATAATGAAACGGTGATCAGCAGCGGATTAAAATATTATTTGAACAAAGAAATCAACCGAAATCTAGCCGTATCCGTATTGGCTGGTGTACGTCTTGGGGACGCTTTCTTTCCAGAATTTCATGTCTATTACAAAAATTGGACAGGGGGATTGAGCTACGACATCAATCATTCTGATTTTAAGTTGGCGACGGCTGGAAAAGGTGGCCCTGAATTTTCAATTAGATACATTGCCAACCAAATAGTGCCCCCCAAGAAAGTAAAAATTTGTCCTATTTTCTAAACTGACCCAATTACTCATTTTGTCTCTATGAAAAAAATCCTACCACTTCTCTCCCTTCTCTTTATTCCATTTTTTGCGCAAGCTCAATCCCACAGGGCTTTTGCGCAAGCAGGACAAAAGGCGCTAAAGTCTGGCAACTGCCAAGAAGCCATGATGGACTTCCAAAATGCTCAATTAAAACGCCCCCATAAAACCGCCTACGCCTATCTTTTTGCGCAAGCAGCTATCGAATGCCATGCCTTTGAAACCGCCGAAAAAACACTCCAAAGCATTCTTGACAAATCTCCTGATGCCACATATCAATTAGCGCTTGCGCAAAAAGGTCAAGGTAAATATGCCGAAGCAAAATCTTCGCTAGAATCCTATATTTCTAATCATCCTGCGGGTACTTTCGTCGAATTAGCTAAAGGTGAAATCCAAAATTGTCTCTATGCGCTTGCGCAAAATACGGACTCGCCGTATGCCATCAAAAATCTAGGTAAAAAAATCAATTCGCCCTATTCTGAATTTGCTCCCGTTTTACGTGGGGACACGCTTTTTTATTCTAGTTTTCGCTTTGATAATCGCAAAGACTGGGCTGTTCCTAGACGTAAAATTTCTAAAGCAGTTTATTCGACCAAAGGACGCAAAGGACGCCCGATGCGCTATGGATTTAATAAGGACACGATGTTTACGGCCAATCTTTGCTTTTTGCCCGATGGCTCTGGGGTTTATTATAATCATTGCCATTATGAAAACGGATTGAAGGTGCGCTGTGACCTTTACTTTCGTCAAAAAAAGAAAAAAAGGGGCTGGAAAAAACCCATCAAACTGAAGATTAATAACAAAGATTTTACAACCACCCAACCTAGCTACTATATTGATAGTCAATCAAATAAGGCATATATCCTATTTTCGTCAGACAGAGCGGGTGGGCAAGGCAACTTAGATATTTGGATGGCACCGATAGTGGACAAGCACGAATTAGGAGAGCCGATTAATTTAACGGCAATCAATACATCTGGCAATGAAATCACCCCTTTTTATGACACTATCCATGGGGAGCTTTACTTTAGTTCGGATGAATATTTGAATGTTGGGGGTTACGATATTTTTCGGGTTACGGCACCTGATTTAAATCTAATTGAAGCAGATATTGAGCCTTTACCGATGCCCATCAATTCCCCCGCAAATGACATTTTCTTTGTACCTATCGGAGATGGGAAAACAGGCTATTTGGCATCCAACCGAATCGGCGCACAATATATCGACAAGCAAAATCAACGATGCTGCAATGACCTTTATTCGTGGACTTATGACCCGCCCAAAGCCACCATTCCCGAGCCAGAATTGACCGATACCCTTGTCGAATTGGACACAACACCCCCACTTCCTGCTCCAGCTATTGTCGAGACGCCCACACCCAAATTTACGAAAACAGCACAATCTATGTTGGATTTATTGCCGATTCGATTATTTTTCGACAATGACGAACCCGACAAGCGCACCACCGCCACTACTACCCAAAAATCCTACCTTACGTCCTATCATAAATACTACGCCCGAAAGGCTCAATTTATCACATCTTTTTGCCAACCACTGATGGGAGATGCAAAAGAAAATGCACAATATGAGCTCGAAGACTTCTTTGAATACAATGTCAAGGACGGAGCCGAGTCACTAGAGACTTATTCGAATTTATTGCTACAAGCCATGCAAAATGGCGAACAAGTAAAAATTATCCTAAAAGGATATACCAGTCCCCGAGCCAAAACAGATTACAATAAATACTTAGCCGCCAGGCGTATATCTAGTGTCAAAAACCATTTTAGCCGCTTCCAAAATGGCATTTTCAATCGTTTTATACAAAATGGCCAGCTACAAATATCCGAGCTTCCGTTAGGGGAAGCCCAAACGCCCGCAGGCATTAGTGACGATCTTTGGGATCGCCGCATGTCCGTCTTTTCTGTAGAAGCTTCTATGGAACGGCGTGTGGAAATTATTGATTTGAAGATTGGGGAGTGATGGCAAATGGCCTTGCAAATTCATTTGCAAGATGTAGAGACGAGCACAGCAAGTATCGCCAAGTGAGAAAAGTCGGAAATGGTCATTTTACAATCATGGTATCCCAATACGCTAGCTATCTTCAAATTCCCTAATTATCTTTTGGACAAACTCAAGGTTTACATTTAGCTTTTTAGCAATTTCTGCAGGTTTAATTTTTGAGTTATACATTTTAAGTATTTTTATAGTAAGATTTGCTCCTATCTCTTCGCCTTTGCGCATACCTTTTTTGAGTAATCTGTCATACATAGTCA
>CAYTLX010000217.1:0-4540 GCA_964438645.1 uncultured Saprospiraceae bacterium
AGCACTATGCTCCTATGCTTCTATGTGTTTAAAAAAATATCCTAGGGCGGCAGCACATTGCATTCGACGGGCTAAAGCCCATCGTACTAGCTCAAAACAACCCATCATAAACATTCTCATCGTCTTCATCTCTTCGCAATTTCTTTTTCACCCGCTCAGGCTTACGGTTCAAGTCCAAAGCCGCATCATCTAGCAAAGAACTCTCAAAACTATCCAAAAGCGCCAAGCCTTCACTTTCAAACTCCGCATTTTGCAAATCCATCGTATCCATAAAATTCTTAGACAAATCCATAAACCGTTCCATCTCACCCGTTTTCTGAGAAACATCCTCCATTATCGCCTTCATCGACTGCTCAAATAACTCCTTCTTACTCGAACCAGAAATCACATTTTTAGCCCCTTCCATCGCACTCCTAGACGCTCGAATAGCTTTGTATTCAACTTCCTTAATAGCAATTTGATCCTGGGTGTCTTCATGCAAAATTTCCGAATGCTCATACATCCGAGTCAAAATTTGATAAAAATGTTTCATCTGCTTATCCAATACAGCGTATTTGGCATTGGATTCCTTCAACCTACCCGCCTTTCTGGTAGCAATGACCAAAGATTTTCGATCATTCTGTGCCCTTGCTTTTTCCGCAAGGAGAAGATTTTTATTGATATCAGCCGTATTCTTTTTGATGATGGCTTCCAAATTACGCATCTGCCCACGCAACTCCCCAATCTGCCCACTAAGTTCTGTGATATTTTCCGCAAGGTCATCCAAATAACCATGCAAAATAGAAATCGGATCCATTTTTACAAAAAAGCCTGTAATCCATCGCATCGACGATTGATAAGCATTCTTGACCAAATTACGCGCTCGACTATCCATAGCCAAATAAGCGATCCCCCCAACCACTCCAGCCAAAATGGCAAGATACAGTGTATTTTGTAATATCTCCGCCAGTGAAGGCAAGACAGCCACCGCCAAATAGGCGAATCCGGCAATAATCGCCGCAAGAAAAATCCCCCCAGTAACTCCTTCTGGTCGTGTCCAAAATGCTTTTTTCTTGGCCATAGCTTATTATGCTCCTAGATATTTGTTGATATTTTCGATATCCTGATCAATGGTCGAAAGCACCGATTTGTGGGTATGCTCAAATTTTTCTTTCGCCGCCGTAATCCGATTGTCTTCTTCCACAATGGATGCTTCGGTGGACTCCACTTGATCCAAATAAGTAGCAATTTCATCCTGTAATTTCTTGATTTGCTCCTTATTTTTCTCGATTTGATACTTTAATTTTTCGACATCTTTCTTTTTGGCTTCGACTTTGGTCGCTAGCTGATTGCTTAGTGCTTTCGCAAAATTATCTTGCTCCTTGACCAAAATGTTACGGTAATATCCAGCCGTCTCTATCAACTTTCCTTTGGTCAACCCCATGGTAGAAGCCGTAGCAAAAGCAGATTTAAAGGCAGTGGCTTCATCCATATTCATCTTGCCTAGAGCCGCTACCGACTGCTTAAATTGAATATAATCAAACCCCGAAAGGTCATTTTTCGATAGGGCCTTCATCAAAAAACTTAGGCTTTTTTCATCGGCTCCTGCTGCTTGCGCAAAAAGGTCTTTTAGTTGATCACTCATATTTTTGGTTTTGTGTCCACAAATTTAATCATTTTTTTCTAAAGGCGGCCGAAGGGAGTGAATGGCGTTAGCATTTACAATAAGAAACATCAAAAAAATACTCGTATCGCTACGCTACTCGAAGGTGTGAAATAAATTTCACAATCCATTGCCTGCGGCCGCTGCCACCTTGCTTTTATCTTGGCTCAGGTTCAAGACTTTAGCTCTAAGCCCCTTTCGCCCTTGACCATTTGCCTTTACCTTCCAATAGAGTGCGTCAGTATTCGATGCTGGAATATCAGGCAGAAAAACATTAACAACAAGCACAAAGATACCTCCTTCGCTACTTAATACTTTAGATTTTCGATTAAATACCTAATTTAGAGACAAAAAAAGGATGATTGCTATTCAGCAACCACCCTTCCATTTTTTTTTTGCGCAAGCGAATCCTAATCCTGGAATATAAATCCATTAGGATAACGTCCAACTGTCATCGAATCTACCAATGTCGGCATATTAGACGCATCCAAATCATAGACATAGACTTTGCCATTATCCGTACCATCATCTTGACCCAAATATAGCTTTTTATTCGTCTTGTCCACACCCAATCCGTAAAATGCGCCATCAATAACTGGTGCACCTTCAAAAGTAGAGCTGGATTTATCAAAGCGATAAACACCTTGTCCACTTACCGCCCCAAATTGATTGCGTATCAAAAACAACATACTTCCGTCTGGAGACTCATCAAAGCCATTAATTTGGCCATGACTAAACTCGTATAGGTGAGTGGTTTGGTCATTTTCAATTTTTGCGATAGCGCCATTGGCCACATAACAACCCGTTGAAGAGACCCAAATAACTCCATCATCAGACTTGATAATGCGCGTTGGACATCCTCCTACAGGAATAGATTTTATCAAGCTATTATCCGATGTATTATAGACATTGACGACCGTATCCGTACTCCAACCACCAGAATTAGGCACGTACAATTTATCATCCGAAACCAATAGCTGCTCGGGACCACCACCAATCACAATGGAATCAACAATCGTATAATTGTCGGTGTTAACGATTTTGATTTGACCATCGCTACCCGTAGCGCCCCATTGGCTCACATATACTTCCGTCCCATTTCTTTCTGCGACAAATCGTGGCTGTTCCAAGCCAGTCACTGTGCCCACTGACACAAAATCATCATGCTTGACGACTTCGACTTTTTGGGCATTATTAGCGACCAAAAACGCTTTGTCATTGGCAAAAGCCATAGATTGAAAGACATTGCCAATCAAAGCGCCGTTATTTTGAGTTTGAAAAACATCGGAGATTAGCTTTTTGTCTTCATTGTCATAGAAAGCTAGACTGCCCGAGCCACTTGAAAATACCCCTTCACTGAGCATAAATACACCCTTCTTTTGATATTGTGGGATTGGCGTTGGATCTGGCTCAGGATCTGGCTTACAAGCCGTAAATAAACTGACTGTCATCAAAGTAACAGCAATTGTCATTAAAAATTTAAAATTCATAACTTTTGGACTTTTGTCCCTTGCGGGAAAATTAAAAAAAGCCCAAAGTTCTCTGTGCAGATAGCACCTAACGCAAAAACTTGCGCAAAGGAAGGTCTATCCATTGTCTTTTCACCGAAAACTTTGGAAATCAAGTACTTGGCAGGTCTTCTGACTTATCACTAATTGGGTTCACCTTCCCATTTCGTAAGCGAAACAGTGGCATCCTGAACCCAAAATCACATGAAATACAGCAGCGGGAACTGTTTTGGATTTGCACCAAATTCCCTTTTCATTCCTTGCGGAAACCAAAATACGGCGCAAAGGTAAGTTTTTTTTCTTTTTACTACTAACCTACCTTTTTTAATTCATTTTTTTTTAAATTTGCAGGACAACTAATCAAAACCACCATGATAAAAATAAATGACTACGTAAAAGTAAAAAATGGCAGCTTTCCAATTGATAGCCCCATCAGCGTAAATGGTTTTGGGGGGAAAGTTCTTGCGATCATTAAAAACGTCCTAATCATCCGATTGGACGCTGAAAGTATTTTTTCTATCACTGATGATCTGGAAGCCGCCTACCATGTCGATGACGACGACCAAATTATCATGTTTTTTTATGCCGTTGACTGTATAAAAGCAAAAAGAAGAGACTCTATTGAAGAGTACGAAAACGCATTATCCGTACACTGGAATGATGATGAGAATGATTTTGATGATTCAGATATTTTTGACGAAGAGAAATTTGATGCTTTTAGAGCTACGTTTTCGCAAGCTTTTACCATACGAGAATTTGAGCGAAGCCCTTTTTTTGAACATCTCGGCCCTCAAGAAAAGAAATTTCATGTAAAGATTATTGATATATTCTCGGGCAGCTTATTTAAGCTCATTGAAAATTCTCTGGAAGAGATACCAGAAGATGCAGATTTGAGTGAAATTTACAATTCGGAAAGTATCAAAGTCTTAATGACTCAGATTATTGGTCAACAAGTAGCTTATCCAGAAGAATTCTTTACGCTCTTTACGCGAGTGGCTTCCTATTACATAGATTTTTTGGAGGCTGTAGAATTGCTCCATAATGGAAAAGAAGTAAAAAAAGAATTAGCCAAACAACAAATGAAAATGCTAGCTATCGCTAAAAATCCCAAATATTGGGATAATGAGAAAAAGATACTAATGGAGAAAGCAAAAGCAGAAAACGACTATGCGCCTTCTAGTTCTGAAATGCTTTTCTCTGTGCTTGAACAGAATGGGATGGAATTAGAGTCTCTTTTTGACCTTTTTGACCTAAACGAAGAATAATTTGGGGGGGGCATCCCACTTCTAACCCTTATTTTTTGTTACTCAAAAAAAATGTAACTGTTTAGGTGCCCCTATTTTTAGGCAGAAAATAGGCATTTTTGTGTATGTTGAAGCTATTTTTTTTG
>CAYTLX010000218.1:0-4518 GCA_964438645.1 uncultured Saprospiraceae bacterium
AACCAACGAACGAAGTGAGTGACTCAACCAACGAACGAAGTGAGTGACTCAACCAGTGAACAAAGTGAACCCAACAATGACCATAATATTCGACATAGGAAAGACCAATAAAAAGTGTTTTGTTTTTGACAAAGACTTCAAGGTGTTGGCGCAAGTAGAGACCACTTTGCTTGAAAAATTAGATGAGGACGAATTTACTTGTGAGAATCTACTGGAGCTCAAAGGGTGGATTTTTAAGACCATGCATCAATTAAGAGAACAAGGCTATAAATGGAAAAAAATTAATTTTTCGACTTATGGCGCTTCCTTGGTGCATGTCAATAAATTTGGATTGACCAATCTGCCCTTGTACAATTATCTTAAACCGATGCCAGCCGGTGTGTTGGATGATTTATATGAGATGTATCCCAAAGAGCAGTTGGCTTTAGAGACATCTTCACCTTCATTGGATATGCTCAATTCGGGTTTTCAGTTATATTGGCTGATGAAAACGCAATTTGATTCTTTCGTGGATATTGTTCACAGTATGCATTTGCCCAATTATTTGTCCTATTTATTTCATGACTTACCCGTCGCTGATTATACAAGTATTGGCTGTCATACGGCGCTATGGGATTTTGCGAAAGCAGATTATCATGAATGGGCTTCTACGCAAGGTATTTCTTATTTATTGAAGCGACCTATGCCAGCTACGACCACCTTCCCGTCCTTGGGTGGGGGCTTAGAAGTGGGAATAGGAATTCATGATAGTTCGGCGGCTTTAGTGCCTTATTTGGTTGGGGAGTCAGCGCCATTTATCTTGATATCTACGGGTACATGGAGTATTACGCTCAATCCTTTTAATCAGGAGTCTTTGACAATCAAAGAGTTAGAGCAAGATTGCCTAGAGTTTTTGACGGTGAAGGGAGATAGAGTCAAAGCGGCAAGATTATTTTTAGGCCATGCTTTCGCAAAACAGATAGATGTCTTAAATCCACGATTTGGGCACTCCAATGGAGCTTACAAAAAAGTCGTTTTTGACGAAAGTCTATATCTAAAAGTGAAGGAAGAGAACCATAAATATTTTAGATTAGCATCCTTGGGAGAGCCTGAATTGAGAGATAGAAATCTGAAAGACATTAAAAGCTTTGAGCGGGGCTATCATCAATTAATCTGGGAATTGGTCCAATATCAAATAAAAAGTATTAAATTAGCGATTGGTAAGACCCAGGGCATCAAAACCATCTATGTTGATGGTGGATTCTCCCAAAACGATGTCTTTTGCCAGATGCTCAAAAGAGAACTACCTAATTTTGTTTGGAAAAGAACTGAATTAGCGGCGGGATCGGCTTTGGGCGCTGCAATCGCTATAAATATGGACGCTTTTACGCCAGAGCACTTCCATAAAATTTTGAAAGTGGAGATGATTTAATTAAGAAATTATGCGAGTTGGCTTGTTTATACCGTGTTATATAGATCAGTTTTATCCTGAAGTGGGTATAGCGACTTATGAGTTATTGATCAAGCTTGGATATGACGTGACTGCGCCCATGTCGGCGACTTGTTGTGGGCAGCCGATGGCCAATTCAGGGTTTGAAGGCGAAGCCAAAAAAGTATATCATCATTTTGTGGATGATTTTGCGGAGTTTGATGCCATTGTGATGCCTTCGGGAAGTTGTACGATGCATGTGAAAGAGCATTATACCAACATCAATCAGACCAAAGGTGTACGGCACGTCCGCAAGAATACGTACGATTTGGTCGAGTTTTTAATCAAGCATGGCGTGAAAAAATTACCCAAAGTGACCTTCAAGGCCAAAGTCGCCTTACACACAGGATGTCATAGTTTACGAGGATTGGGGATCGGCAAGCCATCTGAGCTATTTGGTCAACCGACTTCCGCCTTACGGCAAATATTGAATCATGTCAAAGGTTTGGAATTTGTAGATTTGGACAGACCAGATGAATGTTGTGGTTTTGGGGGAACTTTTGCAGTTACTCAAGAAGCTATTTCGGTTAAAATGGGACAAGATAAAGTAGAGGATGTAAAAAGAACGGGCGCAGATATATTGGTCAGCAATGACATGTCGTGTTTGATGCATATTGAAGGCATTTTGCGCAAGCAGGGAGAAAAAATAAAAATCATGCACATCGCCCAAATTCTTTCCCCTGTGGTGGAACACCCGTAGAGCCGAACGGCCGAACGGCTTCTGTGGCAAGATAACCAATTTGTCCATCGAACGGCCGAACGGCTTCGAGGGCAGGAAGTCCATTTTACGAAAAAGATAATAGATGACCAACCATCCAAAAAACGCAGAAGAATTCATTAAAGATACCGATCGAGTAGATTGGCATGATGCGGCCTTGTGGCATGTGCGACAAAAACGGGACATCGCAGTGGATACAGTGCCCGAATGGGAAGAATTACGGAATATTGCTGCCCAAATAAAGGCCCATACTTTAGCCAATCTCCGTACCTATCTCCTTGATTTTGAGCAAAATGCGATGGCGAATGGCGTGGAAGTCCATTGGGCAAAGGACGCAGAAGCGCACAATCAAATCGTCCTAGAAATCCTACAAAGAAACAACGTAAAAAAAATAGTTAAAAGTAAATCCATGCTCACCGAAGAGTGTGGGCTTAATCCTTTTTTGGAAGGTCGTGATTTTGAAATAACCGACACCGATTTAGGAGAGCGCATCATCCAAATGCGTCAAGAGCCGCCTAGTCACATCGTATTGCCTGCAATTCATATCAAAAAAGAAGAAGTCGGTGACCTTTTCCGCAAGGAGCTCGGAGCCGAACCAGGAAATAATGATCCGACCTACCTAACCAATCAGGCACGCATCCACTTGCGTAAAAAATTCATGGACTGTGATGCCGCCATTACAGGCGTTAATTTTGGGGTCGTCGAAACGGGCGAAGTGGTGGTCTGTACCAATGAAGGAAATGCCGATTTGGGCGTGCACTTAGCGCCTGTTACGATACATTCGATGGGCATTGAGAAGCTAGTTCCACGTCAAAAAGATTTGGCTGTTTTTATTCGATTGTTGGCTCGAAGTGCTACGGGGCAGCCGATTACTATTTATACGTCGCACCATAAAAAACCAGCCAAAGGAGCGGAAAAACATATTATTATTGTCGATAATGGCCGCTCTAATCGCTTAACCCTAGAAAAACATCGCTCTTCGCTCCAATGTATTCGATGTGGAGCGTGCATGAATACTTGTCCGATATATCGGCGGAGTGGGGGACATAGTTATCATTTTACGATACCTGGGCCGATAGGCTCGATATTGGCGCCAGCCACTGATTTGAAAGCATATAGTGACTTGCCATTTGCTTCGACTTTGTGTGGGTCTTGCGGGGATGTTTGTCCCGTCAAAATAGATATTCCCAATCAACTCTATCTTTGGCGACAGGAGATTGCGGAAGCGGGCGCCCTAGAAGGTAAGCGCAAATCCATGAAAGCAGCGTCAAAACTATTGGCAAGCCCAAGAGCCTATCGCAATTTTGGGCGGCTGATGCGCTTGGGTTTGCGTTTTGTGCCTAACTTCCTGATGGTCAACCGATACAACGTATGGACGAAAGGAAGAGAGTTGCCCAAGCCGCCCAAACAATCCTTTAAAGCATGGTATAAAAAGAATCATCAATGAGCAGAAAAGATATTTTACAAAGTCTGGATGACCATCCATTTAAGGGTCCTGCATTACCAGAATTTGATTTGGGTATAAAAAATCCAACGAATCTCGCTGCCCGATTTTCAGCTTCCGCAAAAGCCAGTGCATCGGAAATACTCGATGAAAATGCCGTCCAAAACCTTGCAGCAAAATACCATCGTGTCATTAATCTATCCAATCAAATCGAGTATCAAGGGCAGACCTTAGAAGGCATTCAATCTCCTTACGAATTGAACGATATTGATTTATTAATCATGGACGGAGTTTTTGGAGTGGCTGAAAATGGGGCTATTTGGGTCGAAACAGATTCATTGCCATTCAGGGTATTACCTTTTATTGCAGAGCATTTAGTGATTTGCATCAAAAAGGAAAATTTAGTCGCCAATATGCACGATGCTTACGCAAAAATCCAAACAGATTCCTATGGCTTTGGTGTTTTTATCGCGGGCCCATCCAAAACGGCTGATATTGAACAGAGCTTGGTGATTGGGGCGCAAGGCCCACGGAGTCTTGGGATTTTGTTTTGATATTGGATGCTGGTTACTAGATGCTGGACGCTAGTTGCTAGTTTCTAGATCGCAGGATGTCGAGCCGAACGGCCATTCGGGTGTCTAGCAATCGGTTCTAGTTTCTGGATGCTGGTTACTGGACACTAGATGCTGGTTTCTGGGAAGTCGAGCCGAACGGTTATTCTGGCATCTAGCAATCATGTCTTTTTCAATCCCATCCATTTGAACGCCAAAGGCAAATGAACGTCCGAAGGACAAAATGAACGCCGAAGGCAAATGAACGTCCAAAGGACAAATTGAACGCCAAAGGCAAATGAACGTCCAAAGGACAAAATGAACGCCAAAGGCAAAT
>CAYTLX010000219.1:0-4511 GCA_964438645.1 uncultured Saprospiraceae bacterium
TCAAAAAAAAATAGCTTCAACATACACAAAAATGCCTATTTTCTGTCTAAAAATAAGGGCGCCTAAACAGTTACTTAAGATTTTAAAGAGCCAACTATGCAAATAGTTGGCTCTTTTTATTTAGGGCTGTTTGGCGTTTAAAGCATGGTTTTTATTGGAAAAAACATTGAAGGGATTGGTATTGGCTCATGATGTGTCGCAAAATTCCCTATGCTATATATCAACCCCTTCCTGTTCCCCTTAGAAGAGGGAATGATATGGAATAGTGAATTTTGCTTAGATTTCGCCCGACTCGGAGCGATGAGCAAATTTTTGTTCGGTTTGAGAAACCTTACCAAGCCAAAGCACTAACGATGAAAATGCAAGCAGATAAAACTAGAGCTTTCTTGAACCTTCACAAAAAAAAGCCCCTTTCGCAATAGCGAAAGGAGCTTTTGATTCGAAATCATTGACGCTAAACCTTGAGCCAATACCACGGTAGATAAGCATATACGCCGTTATGCCACTAAACCGCTGTACCTAAACTTGAGTTACATCATGCCAGGCATTCCGCCACCCATACCACCCATCGGTGGGCTAGCAGGGCCTGCTGGTTCAGGCTTATCATTGATGACACATTCTGTGGTCAAGACCATACCAGCAATAGAAGCTGCATTTTCTAATGCCACTCTAGTCACCTTAGTAGGGTCAATCACTCCAGCTTTCTTCAGGTCTTCAAATTTATCCGTACGAGCATTGTAGCCCATGTTGCCACGGCTATTTTTGACTCTTTGGAAGATGACAGATCCTTCGACACCTGCATTTTCAGCAATGGTTCTAACCGGAGCTTCTAGCGCTTTTTTGACAATCTGAATGCCAATATTTTCGTCTTCGTTGATTCCTTTTAGGTTGCTCAAAACGCTAATCGCTCTGACCAAAACGGTTCCGCCACCAGCAACAATGCCTTCTTCTACAGCCGCTCGGGTTGCATGTAAAGCATCATCCACACGATCCTTCTTTTCTTTCATTTCCACTTCACTTGGGGCGCCGATATGTAGTACCGCTACACCACCAGCTAATTTGGCTAGGCGCTCTTGAAGCTTCTCTTTGTCGTAGTCGGAAGTAGTCGTTTCGATTTGCTGTTTAATTTGCTTGATACGGGCATCAATAGCATCTTGCTCACCTTTTCCGTTAACTACAGTAGTATTGTCTTTGTCAATCTCAATTTTTTCAGCAGACCCCAAGTGGCTAAGTTCGACAGCAGAAAGTTTGAATCCCCGTTCTTCAGAGATAACAGTACCCCCCGTAAGTACGGCAATATCTTCAAGCATCGCTTTACGACGGTCACCAAAACCAGGTGCTTTTACCGCAACAATCTTTAAATTGGCTCTCAATCTATTAACCACCAAAACCCCAAGTGCTTGGCTCTCCACATCTTCTGCGATGATTAATAATGCGCGACCTTGACCAGCAGTTTGCTCCAAAATAGGCACCAAATCTTGCATATTGACAATCTTCTGATCCGTAATCAAGATGTAAGGATTGTCGTATTCTGTTTTCATAGAATCGACATTGGTGATGAAGTAGGGAGATAAATATCCACGATCAAATTGCATCCCAATGACTTCATCCATGTAAGTCTCTGTGCCTTTTGCTTCTTCTACGGTGATGACGCCATCTTTTCCGACGGCTTTCATAGCATCCGAAATAAGCGTTCCGATGGTCTCATCATTATTGGCAGAAATGGCAGCGACTTGCTTGATACGATTAATGTCATCTCCAATGGACTCGCTAGAGTCCTTCAAGTATTGGATGACTTTGGCCGTAGCTTTGTCAATACCACGCTTCAAATCCATAGGATTAGCCCCCGCAGTTACGTTTTTCATTCCAGCAGTCACTAAGGCTTGCGCCAAAATAGTCGCTGTAGTGGTTCCGTCCCCCGCCAAGTCATTGGTTCTGGAAGCAACTTCCTTAACCATCTGAGCGCCAAGGTTTTCGATAGGATTTTCTAGTTCAATTTCTTTTGCGACAGAAACGCCGTCTTTGGTAATAGTCGGTGCACCGAAGCTCTTTTGAATGACCACATTGCGACCTTTAGGACCCAATGTCACTTTGACTGCATTGGCCAAAGCATCTATGCCGTCTTTTAGTTTTTGTCTAGCTTCAGTATCAAAGGTGATTTCCTTTGCCATAGTTATTTGATTTTGGGTAACTGTTTTAGAGCCCCTATTTTTAGACAGAAAATAAGCATTTTTGTGTATGTTGAAGCTTCATTTTTCGTAGTGTAGATAGGCTACATGAGAAAAATACAGCAAAAACAGGCGCAAAAAGGTATTTTGTGGCAAAAATTTGTGGGTGCTTAAATAGTTACGATTTATGTTTGGGTTTAAAGTACAAGAAGTACGTCGTCTTCTCTCATGATGATGAAGGTATCTCCATCTAGGTCTAGCTCTTGTCCAGCAAATTTGCCAAAAAGAACGGTTTCGCCAACTTTTAGTGTAAGCTTTTTCCCGTCCTTCCCAGGACCAACAGCGACAATTTCTCCTTTATTAGGTTTTTCCTTTATGGTGTCAGGTATGATAATTCCCCCCTTCGTCGTTTCTTCCGCTTTGTGGGGTTTTACCAAAATTCGATCATTAACAGGCTTCATAGAAGTTTTCTTTATTTCGGTTAAAAATGGTAACTATCATGCTCGGCATATTGCCCACCCAAATAGTTACAAATTAGTATGTTTGATTACCATCACATCTCGTGCCAACTGAAAAAGAATGACATTATAGCAGAGAGATGTTTATAAGGTGACTTTTTAACAGACACTTTGACCGAATGTTTTCCATTTTTGACGAAAAAAAGACCTACTCGATACAATCAAGTAGGTCTTTTTTATTTGCCGAAAGGTAGTCGAACTAGTTAGGTACAACTAAGTCATCTACAATAGTGGCAGCACCGTGATTAACGGTGAGTGCGGTGACAACACAAAGGATAAATAATCCCGCCGCCAAGTACCAAGTTGCTTTTTCAATAAAGTCAGCAGATTTTGCTGCACCAAAAACTTGATTGGCACTATTTCCGCCAAAAGTAGAATCAATTCCCCCACCTTTTGGGTTTTGTACCAATACTGCAATGGTTAAAAGGATGGCATCTAGTGCGGTTAGAATCGTTAAAAACGTGGTCATGTCGCTATTTTTTTCTTAATTACGTCTATTAAAGGTGTATAGTTACCCCTTTTTAGTCAAATTTTCAATTTGGTCTGCAAAGTACGCCTTTTTTTCTGGAAACTTCAAAGAAAGTTTTAAGTAAATATCAATTGCGTGCTCTTTTTTGCCTTGTTTCGCAAATATTCTGGCCAAAGTCTCCGAAATTATCTCATCGTCTTGTGCCACACTTTTGGCCGCAAGGCCCGCTGCGACTGCTTTGGTCTCCTTTTCAAGGACTTCTTCTGGCTCGGCTGGCGGGGTAGGGGCTTTCTCTACGGGAGTTACAGGTAGTGCTGGCTCGCTCGTTTCTAGAGGTTTGACTCGTGGAGTGTTCCAGCTAGAAAACGATGTCTTTGGTAGTGGACTGGGCTCTTCTTGCTTAGGTAAAAATTTATTAGAAATGGGCTTTAGGGTGGTTCGTGTAATGGTTCTAGGTGAATCCATTAATTCTGCTTTGCCCGCTCGATAAACCTGAAATAAATAGGCTCGGTCTGGGATGTAAATAGATGTGGTCTCTAACCAATCTTTTTCTAGCGGGTGTCCTTCCTCCTTGGCCTTTAGCAGTGCAATGACCCTGAATAAGCTACAGTAGGGGTAGGTTATCAACAGCGCCTTCATGTCTTCGATGTTGGACTGTGTCAAAGTGCTGGAGCTAAGTAAAAATTGATTATTTGCCATAATTTTCGCAGATTCTATCCAAAGTTACCACTTTTCTGCGAAAGCAGCGTTAAAAATATCTTCTATTAATTGTTTGGTTAGGGCTTCGTTCAAAGTTTCTTGGACATCCAAAAGGTTTTGGTCGGCATTAAACTCTTCTTGTTGCTTAAAATTTCGGCTCCAACCGATTTTGTCATCCTTTTCGTAAGAGTAGTTCATATTTACCGTAAGGTTGAGCTGATTTAGGGCAGATTGTTGATTGGCTTGTGGGGCTTTGGATTGGACTCGGTAGTCTTGGATGCTTCCGCTAAAAACAATGTCTGCGTCTTCGTTGTCGGTATAAGTAAGACGAGTGTTGTTGCGGATTTTATTTTTGAGCCTTTCGGCAAAATCTTCTGCGAGCCCTGGGACGACCTGATTGGCTTTATTTTCCATCTCTAGTACGGTGAAAGTCTTGGCTTCGACGGGCACGGTAATGCCTTTGAGTGAATAGCAAGCTTGGAATACCATAAAAGCGGATATGATCAGTAGAAAGCGCATCATTAGAATCCTATTTTTCGCTCTTTTTGCGTAAGCGTATTTTTTAAATCAACCATTCTTATGGCTGTAACGGCGGCTTCGACCCCCTTATTGCCATATTTTCCACCTGCTCGATCGACTGCTTGTTGGTGGTCATTT
>CAYTLX010000220.1:0-4506 GCA_964438645.1 uncultured Saprospiraceae bacterium
CTGTTCAAATTGTGCTTCGCACGTTCATTTTGTGCTTTGCACGTTCATTTGTGCTTTGCACGTTCATTTAGCCCTTTGGGCTGTTCAATTTGTGCTTTGCACGTTCAATTTGTGCTTCGCACGTTCATTTGTGCTTCGCACGTTCATTTAGCCCTTCGGGCTGTTCAAATTGTGCTTCGCACGTTCAATTTGTGCTTTGCACGTTCATTTTTGCGTTTTGAGAGATTATTTTCCGGAAAAAGTTGGTGCTAATAACTTCAAAAGTTTTTCCTGCGCCTTCAAATTAGTAGGGGTATTAATCGACATGATGATGTCTTTCTTTTCAAATTCAGTCAAATGAAAACTCATACTTGCTCTTTCATTTTCGGGACTAGAGACATACTCAAAGCGCACTAAATCAACAAAATCATTGCCCAAATCATTGGCAAGAAGTCCATAATTGATGTCGCTTTCATAATCTTGAAGCAAGGAGATGTCCGTCAATATTCCGAAAGGCTTGAAAAGCGAAGAAATCCATCCTGATTGGGTTGCGTCGCTAGGAGCGTTGTTGAATTTTTCCCAACCTGCAATCTGAACAAACACCACGCCCGAAGTATTTTCCTTTATCCAATCCTTAAAATTACTGACAAATCGAATACTCGTGGATTTGCCTAGGTTGTCCCTAAAACCAGCGTCCGCTATTTCTAGAGCAGGATCAGAAGGAAGGTTTACAGAAGGCAACACGATGGGGTAGGTGGCATTCATTCTTAGTGCGGATACAAAATTTAAGCTGTCTGGATTCGCTGTCTTAAATAAATGCTTGAAATCAATGGCATCTAGGCTTATTCCGCCTTTGTGGTATTGGTCAAAATTGGTGGACATGAGATAAGAAGAGTAAAACGGAGAAATAATCAAACGACGCCCATCATTGACCACAGAAGGGGATAGGATGATTCTTGGAATAATCGCTTTCTCTTCGGGTGATCGATATGCACCGATAGGCTTTTCTAAGATACTGTCCGTATTTTCATTAAATTGTAATTCAAACATATAGCCCCGATCTCGACGATGAATCCGCCCTTTTCTTTTGGTGGAAACCATGGGAATAAAAATATCATTGGTGACAATAGAAAAATAAATGGAGTTCAATAAATCCTTCGCAGCATTGTCCCTATACTCAGCCGCTTGGGGATTAATAGGCATCCCTTGGCGTTTGCGTAGCATCAATTCACGATAGTAGGCAGCCCCCAACATGCCACCTGAAGCACCGCTAATCAAGGTCGTATGCTCAAAAAACTGCTCATTTGTCTTTCGATCCATTTCTTGCAAGACTTGCATTGTCCATAGGTTTGCCTTTTGCCCGCCACCGCTTGCAGAGACCAAAAGCATCTTTGGTTTTTTGTCTTTCGGAAATTTTGCCCGCCAATTATTGAGTATTTCTATGGCTTTTTGGCGATCCTTATTGATGACCGAATCCCGAACGATGATGTCTAATTCAAAGTTATTGTAGGGTATCGTATTTTCTTTGTAGCTGATGCCGTACGCTTTGCAGTTGATATTGAAAAAGTCGTATTTCGTGATGTTATTTAAGAGCACTAAAATCGCAATCCAAACAATAATGGTCCAACGTTTGAACCAAAACCCTATCGCACCGATCATCGAGATAATCACACTGCCCAAAAGGAGTAAGCTTGCAGCCGTGGGAATTCTAAAGTATTTGTTTTCCATTTTGAGCCCCAATCCCATTAATAGGATTATGGTGACTAATTGGACAATGAGCACATTGATGTGATTTTGTCGAAAGACCTTCATCAAAATCTTGATATCATAGTGTCCAATCCCCCTGACAAGACGCCATTTGAATTGCTCACTCAAAAACGTATCTACTCGCCAGCTTCGCTTTTGAATTCGATAAAAATCAGATTTATTGAGTCGTTGCCCACCAATAATTGGTGGAGCCATATCGGGGCGTGATTTTCTTGCTTTTAGGAAACTAAATATATCTTTGTTGGTCAAGCGGAAATAAAAAATAATACTAAATACAAAGGTCGCAATCCCCGCAAATAAGCTAAAAATATACCCAATAGCCGTCCAGGTCAAGAGATGATGATGGAAAAAGCTTAAAATACTATTGGCATAAAGTAGCAACATCACCAGCGGAATCAGTCCGTTATTGATGCAAAATTTTAAAAAAGGACGCTCCATCGTGGCTAAAAATGGGAAGCGGTAAGCACTTAACAAATAGATAGATAAATTCCATGAAAATAAAAAAGCACCGTAGGAAATGCCCACGATGAAGTAGTTTAGGGCGGTCACTTGACCCATGTATTCTGGGGTCAAGAAAAGGTAGCTTACGCCAAATTTTGACCCAATATCTCCTGTAATGGAACCCAAAATAATCAACCAGATGACTAAAAATAAAAAGTGATTGCGAAACTGTAAGATTACGAGTTGAACAGGAAAAGAATAGTATATTCCTCTAAAACTAATCATTCGCTTCGTGGTCTGTAATCAATACCCGAACTCGTTCAATAATCTTATCACTTACTTGTTCGATGATGAATTTGTTGTCACCGAGCATAATTTCTTCTCCCTGCTCTGGAATATTGTGTGTCGTGGTGACTATGTAGCCCGAAAGGGTATTGTAATCTCCTTCGGGAATTTTTAGATTATCCGAAATCTTATTGACTTTGTCGATTTCGATACGCCCAATAAATAGAAATTCTTTGTCAGATATTTTCTTAAACAATGCTTCTTCTTCATCATGCTCGTCAGTGATTTCTCCAAAAATCTCTTCCAAGACATCTTCTAGGGTGACCAGACCAGATACAGAGCCATATTCATCGACCACACAAGCGATGGTTTGCTTACGCCGCATCAACTTGTACAGTAAATCATGGACGCGCAAAGTCTCTGGAACGATGACGATGGGTAGGGTAATGTCTTCTACTTTCGTAAATTTTTCCATCAATTTGATATGGTGAACATAGCCAATCACATCATCCAAGGTCTCTTTGACCACCAAAATCCTAGAAAGTCCTGACTCCTTAAAAATGTCAATCAGTTCATCTTCTGTCGCATCTTTATCGACATAGACAATTTCTGTTCGTTGAGTCATGACCACTTTTACCTTGACATCTTGCAGGTACAGGGCATTCTCAAACATCTCCTGCTGGACGTTTTCATCTTGATGAGTGCCGTTTCCGAACTTGACTAAATACTCTAAATCATTTCGAGTAAAGACATTTAATTCTCTTTTTTCAGGCATTTTTAAGACTTTCGTCAAAACGAATCGGGTAATCCAATTCATAAATTTACTGGGTAATAAAAATAACACAGAGAAAAAACGCAAAGGAACAGCTAGCGCAAACAATAATTTATCGGCTTGTAACCGAAAAATAGTCTTTGGCAAAAACTCCCCAAATATCAATACAATAAAGGTCAAAAATAAAGTAACCACTATGAAAATCAGAAATTCATTCCCGATATAAGGCTTTAACACAGGAGTCAACGCCTTGGACATCAGAAAAGTAAAAATGACCATGACAACATTATTGCCCACTAATAGCGAACCGATAAATTCAGCTGGTTTGACATAAAATTTATCCAAAAGGCGTCCTCGAAAAGAGCCGTTTTTCTTTTTTAACTCAATTTTTAACTTGCTTGCGGACACAAAAGCAATCTCAGACCCTGAAAACATGGCTGATAATACTAACATCAAGAAGGCTATTGCTATAATCATAATTGCAAATATAACGAATATTCGATACCTTTTGGTTCTTTGTTGGGATTTTAATTTGGTGGGGGCTTCGCCCTTTTGGTGCTACCGCAGCGACATCCACCTACGACGTAGTATCTATGCTCCTATGCTTCTATGTGTAAAAAAGACTCGGACGATAGCAACCTTAGAGCGATACAAAGCGATATTACTCAAATTCCTTGACGATGTCTTTTGCTTCAATGCGTCCAGTGACCGCTTTAATTTGCCAATAGGAGAAATCATCATTGGCGATAAGTCCGTAACCAGTGACTACTTCATTAGGAGAAGAGACTTTGACAAATTTATCGGTTTCGATATTTCCAGTTTTTTCATTCCAGGTGAGTTCTTCGGTCTCCAATTTTTCCTTTCGGATAGTGGTGATGACTACGCTGTCTCGCACGATGATGATGTTTTTGGTATCGTATTTTACGCCAAACTTGGCTACGAGTTTACTTTGTTTTTGATGTGCTTTATCATAAAAATCTGCGACTAGCCCTTCCACAAATTCCGAACGGGGCTCCTTAGCATCAATATAATTTAACAGTCTTGGTGCGGCGATTTTTACTCTTACCACGGCCGAATCACTATAATAAATAACCACGTCTTGGGCTTCGACAACCTGAACGGCTTCTTTTTCAAAGAATTGCGCTACTTCGGCCATGTCATTTTCGCAAGACGACAATCCTATAACCACCAACAGAAGAATGCCTAATTTATTTTTCACGTCGTTCATTTATCTAATTAAGGTAATATCTCCCCAAAAATGA
>CAYTLX010000221.1:0-4497 GCA_964438645.1 uncultured Saprospiraceae bacterium
TTTTTCTAACTTATAACTTTCCAAAAGTTCCAAACTTTTGGAAAGTTAAAAAATAAAAAAAAATAAAAAAAACCAGTTTTTTATTTGGGATTGATTAGAAATACATTGACCTTAGCCCGTAAATTCAGGCTCAGGAAATTATCATGATTTTGCGAGCCTGAAAAACAAAAATCACCAATGATGATTCAAACTTTTTTGCCTGTGTTACGTACACACAATCAAGTATTTCTGAATCAAAATATTATTCACTCTAACCAAATAAATGGAGAATGAGTCAACCAAATTTTTATGAAAGTGTCAGCGCTTCGATAGGTAAAGCTGCTGACTTGAGCGATATTCCGAAAGGGTTATTGGCTCAGATTAAAGTGACCAATGCGATTTATAAAATGAGCTTCCCAGTGAAAGTCGGGAATACTTATGAAGTTATTACCGCATATCGTGCCCAGCACAGTCATCACCGCCTTCCAACCAAGGGCGGAATTCGTTTTTCGCCAAATGTACATCAAGATGAAGTCATGGCTTTAGCTTCTTTGATGACCTTCAAATGTGCCTTAGTGGATGTCCCTTTTGGTGGCGCCAAAGGGGGGATTCGCATCAACCCTAAGAAATACACCGAAAAAGAACTAGAACGTATTACTCGGAGATATACCGCTGAGTTGATTCGCAAGAATTTTATCGGTCCAGGTATTGATGTGCCCGCACCTGATATGGGTACTGGCCCCCGTGAAATGGCTTGGATTCTCGATACTTATACCAGTATGAAGCAAGGTGAAGTCGATGCGACCGCCTGCGTAACAGGTAAGCCCGTTACACAATACGGTATCGCAGGACGTAATGAAGCCACTGGGCGTGGGGTCTATTATGGATTGCGTGAAGTGCTGTCTTACGAAGACGATATGAAAGCATTAGGACTGACTGCGGGTATGAAAGGCAAAAGAATCGCCCTTCAAGGTCTTGGTAATGTAGGTTCTTTTGCAGGTTCTATTTGTCAAAATGAAGGCGGTGCTAAGATTGTTGCTGTCGCAGAATATGAAGGCTCTATCTACAATCCAGATGGCATTGATATCGACAAATTGTTGAAGCATCGCAAAGCCAAAGGAACGATTATGTCTTTTCCTGGCGTCAAAAAGCTCAAAAAGAATGATGATGCTTTATATGTGGATTGCGATATCTTAATTCCGGCTGCGCTAGAAAGTGTCATCCATAAAGGTAATGCCAGCAAAATCAAAGCTAAAATCATCGGGGAAGCCGCCAATGGACCGGTTACTTTTGAAGGGGAAAAGATTCTTTTGAAAAAAGGCGTCATGATTGTACCTGATTTCTATCTCAATGCTGGCGGTGTAACCGTCTCTTATTTTGAATGGCTTAAAAATCTTTCTCACCTACGTTTTGGGCGTATGGAAAAACGTTTTGATACCAGAGCTTACGATAAATTAGTCGATTTTGTACTAAAAGCAACAGGTGGAACAATATCTAAGCGTGAACGTGAGTTTCTTACTAAAGGTGCCGATGAGATTGATTTGGTACGCTCTGGACTTGAAGAAACCATGATTACGGCCTATAAAGATATCCGTACATTATGGAAAAGACGATCCAAAGTAAAGGATTTAAGAACTGCGGCGTTCTTGGTCTCTTTAAACAAGATTGCCAATGACTATATCTCAATGGGTATTTTCCCTTGATTTAGTTATAATTTACAAAAAAACAGTGCTGGATTTCTTTCAGCACTGTTTTTTTGTGCCTTACAGGAATTTAAGATTAGTTTAACAAAAAAAATACGCTTGTTAACGAGTTTTTTTGTTCCTTTGCATCTGCTTATTAGTTTAAAATACATACACGTAACATGACGGAAAAATTAGACAAAACCGACTTGCTGATTTTAAAAATTCTCCAAGAGAATAGTAAAGTCACCAATCTGACCCTTTCAAAAAAGATTGGGTTATCTCCTGCTCCGACCTTGGAAAGAGTAAAAAAATTAGAAGCAACTAATGTTATAGAGTCTTATCATGCACATGTCAATCTTCATGCGATTGGGCTTAATGTGACGACTTTTGTGTTGGTTTCGCTTGCGCTAAAAAAGGAAAATTCCTTGAAAGAGTTTCAAGAAAAGATTTTATCCGTAGAAGAAGTTACAGAGTGCTATATCATTACAGGAGAAGCTGATTTTCTGCTAAAAGTGGTTTGTAAGGATATTCCTACCTACGAAGAACTTTTATTTAAGGAGCTTTCGCAAATTGATGGAATTGAGCGCATGAGAACCTTAATGACCCTTTCTTCTGTCAAAAACTCTAAGGTGCTACCTTTTGAGTATGAGTAAGGCGTAGCTCAATTTGTCTCCGAAAACAAAAAATGCCCTTCTTTGGAAGATTATTGACCCCAATAATCCGAATCAGGTTTCCTATCTGTTGGGGACGATTCATATTCAAAGTCAATTTGCCTTTGCTAACTTACACATTTACAAGGAGTTAATTCTTAAATGTGATGCGTATGCTGGAGAGTCCAATTTGGATGAATTGTCTCAGTTTGAGTTGGATGGTCAGTTTGACCCTTCTTATGCTGTTCAGTATAAAGCCATCCTGTCGGAGAATCAATACCAGCATCTAGACCGTTTTATCCGCAAGGAAATCCCCCAAATTCATCACATGTGGCTACTTTTCCATCCCTTGCTTTTGATGAGCCAGATGGAAATGGTGCTGATGGGAAGCGATGAGCCACAATCTTTGGATATGACCATTTGGGAATTTGCGAAAGCAGTAGGAAAGGAGTTGCTCGCCATCGAATCTGCCACCATGCAACAGGACATCTTTAAGGATATTGACTTGGACACTGCCTTCCGGAATGTGAAAAGTGCCGTTTCTAATCTTTCCAAGATGAGTCGAAAATACAAGAAGTTAGCCCACTACTACCAAGTCCAAGACATCCAAGCGCTTTATCTATCCGCCAAAAAACAACTCGGAAAGATGAAGCACATGATGCTGTATGACCGTAATGTATTTATGGCCAATCGTATCGAAGAGCTCATCCACGAAAAATCCGTTTTTATTGGCATCGGTGTAGGGCATTTGCCTGGGCAAAAAGGGGTGCTTCGGTTATTGAAGAAAAAGGGGTTTTTCTTGCGTCCCATCGATAATTCACAAATGGTCGCTGCATCACAGGGATATTAGTTCCCCCAAAGCATTATCAATCATACTGTTATTATACCGTTGCAAACGGGCTTTAAGCTGGATTTCGAGCCTTTTGGCGACATCCGGCAGCTTGTCTAACAAATTCTCCTTATTCAAAGGATCTTTTTGATAATCATACAAAAATCGGGACGCTTGACCATCAAAACGCAGCAAATATTGCTCATCACAAATCTGATATAAATCCGTATGCATGATGGCATAATGCGTCTGAGTCGTGTCCAACATGCTTTGCCCAAAGGCCTTGTAAGGTAGATCATAATTTAGATAGTCTAAGACGGTTGGGATGATGTCGATATGTTGCGCAAGCCCAGGATGCTTCCCTTTGAGTTGCCCTTGCGGGTCAAATAGGATGATGGGGGATTTGAATTGCCCCAACGCCGTCTGATAGGGTTTACTAATCCTTGGGCCCGTATGGTCGCCTGTGATGACAAAAAGGGTGTTTTTGTACCAATCTGTTTGTGCTGCTTTCGCAAAAAAGCGTTTTAGGGCCAAATCGGTGTATAAAACAGTACGATAATGCTTATCCATATTCGGATGCTCTGCTTCAAACCATGGCTCAACATTGTAGGGATGGTGCGAAGTCAGAGAAAAAATAGTCGCAAAAAACGGCTGCTTAAATTCAGACAACCTATCCGCTGTATATTCAAAAAAGGGAATGTCCCAAATCCCCCAATGCCCATCAAAATCTTTTGGATTATTATAAACGGACTTGTCCACAAAGTTATCGTATCCTTCTAGCTTGGCAAAAGAATCAAACTCCATCGAGCCCTTATAACTCCCATGAAAAAAGGTCGAATAGTAGCCTTTTTTATGGAGTAAGCCTGCCAAAGCATTTAGTTTGTTGGTCTGGTACGCCGAAAAAATGAATGGATCAGACATCAGATGGGGTAGGCCGGCTGTAATTGCTGCGATGCCTTCCGTTGACCGAAGTCCATTGGCAAAGGTGTTTTCTAGGTAAAAGCTCTGGCTTACCAACGAATCAAAAAATGGGGTGTAGGGCTTATTGGCGAAAGCGCCCGTATATTCTTTCGACAAACTTTCCAAAATAATAATCATGACATTTTTGCCCTTAAAATCCCCGTCTGGTTGGGGGAGATGTTTTAAGGAGTATAATGTATCTAATTCCTTTTCAGGAAAATAGTGAAGGCGTTGTATGGTTTTTTGCTGAAAAGAGAAAATTAAGTTGATGGTCGTATTGGTGATTAAATGGGTTTGTGCGGGACTTTGGGTATATTTGGCGGCAGCGATGGGCGTGAGTGGACGTACTTGGATGCCCCCACGAGCCGCCAGAATCGTCACACCTAGTCCCAAA
>CAYTLX010000222.1:0-1116 GCA_964438645.1 uncultured Saprospiraceae bacterium
CGTGCTATCCAATACCCCAAAAGTGACGAAGGAACGACCTGAAAGCGAAGCGTCCTAACATCCCAATAATGCTTATACGCTCATCATATACTGCTTGGGTGTTGTCCCAAACTTTTGCTTAAAGGCCGCAATAAAATGGCTTGATGCCGTGTAGCCAATCATTTCACTAATCTCTGCGACGTTGTACTTTTTGGACTCGATGAGATTACGGGCAAGATCCATCTTGTATTCAAACAAAAAATTAAAGACGGTATCCCCATATATTTGCTTGAAGCCGTCCTTTAGTTTTTTTAAAGAGAGCCCTATTTCTGACGCCAGCTCTGTTAGAGTTGGTGGATTGGCCACTCTTTCAATCATGATGGTCTTCGCCAATAGTATTTTTTTGACATTATTTTCATCTTTCAAAAAGGGGCAAGCGTCTGTCTCGTCTGATTTGTTAAAATAGAGACTGAGTAGCTCATAGACTTTTCCTTTCGTAAATAGACCTTCCAAAGATGGGCGGAGATGAAAATTAAAAATCTCATGGAGCACCACCAATTCTTTGGGCATCATTTCTTTTTTAAAATAGTATTTCTTGTCTTGGTGCTCTGGATCCAAAAATTGTATCAACCCTGCTTCTTCCGAAAAAAACCGATGAAACCGCTCGATAGATACCAGCAGTGTGATAAACTTTGCACCGCTGGGTAGCTCTAAATGAATCGGTAAGTCTTGGTTGGGATTATAAAGCAATGCCGATTCTCCCTGCGAAACAGGCATGACATAGTGCCCACCACTGAATACCAACTTCCCTTCTTCTTGCAAAGCGAAGTGCATCTGAAGGTAAGTCTTTTCAATTTTGCGCACGTATTTTCTGGGCGCTTCTTCTTCATTGGCACACCGAATTAGGATAAATCCTTGTTCAATCTCTATTTCACGAATAGACCTTTCAGCGATATTTTCCATTATAATACTCTTTAATTTCAGTGTTTTGAAGGCAAATTGTTCATCCAACTTGCTAATTGACCACTCATTATAACCACAAATATAGGCAAAAACCTTCTAACGACACAAAAAAACCTTTGAGCGACATGATTTGGGGGCATAGCGACACAATTAGTACTTTGAGCGATGTTTTTT
>CAYTLX010000222.1:1216-4492 GCA_964438645.1 uncultured Saprospiraceae bacterium
CAAGCACCACCAAAAAAATCGTCTAATGATTCGTCTGAAGCTCCTATTCTATTTTAGTATTGCGTGTACGTTTTCTCTTTTTGCGCAAGCAGATACCCTAAAACTAAATGTAGATGAAATTATTGTTACCGCAACCAAAACCAAAAGACAATTAAGCTCCGTCACGGTGCCTGTGACCTTAATCTCTAAAACGGAAATTAATCAAATCAACGCCCATCGACTTCAAGATGTGCTCGGAGAATATACGGGACTCAATACAACATCTAGTGCGCTTGGTGCTGGCGTACAATTACAAGGGCTAGACCCCGAATACACCTTAATCATGGTGGATGGGCTCCCGCTAATCGGAAGGCTAAATGGAGTCCTAGACTTGTCAAGATTGTCTGTTTCTAATATTGCGAAAATCGAAGTCGTCAAAGGGCCTTCTTCGGCACTATTTGGCTCCAATGCGCTCGCAGGTGTCGTCAATATCATCACCGAGAAGCCCAAACAAGGAAAGCAATTTTCCGTCACGGGAAAGTATAGCTCTTTTCAGACATACGATTTTTCTGCGCAAGCAAATATCGCTACTAAAAACTACAAAGGACAGATTTCTACCAATTATTATCGCACAGGCGGCTATGACTTGGCTTCCAACTATCAAGGCTTTAATATTTCGACAGATTACTATGGAAAAACAGTCTCTCCACATCAGAATTATTCCATCAATATGCATAATGACTTCAAGCTTTCTTCTAAGTTGAATCTAGTCGTAGGCGGGCGTCTGTTTAAGGAGACGGAAACTTATCAATTCGCGGACGCTAGCAAAAATATCATCAATGGAGATGGCTTTATTAAGGATTATGCGGTGACTCCGATGCTTATTTATCGGCTTGCGCCAAAATTCAAATCTACCCTTAAACATACCGAAAATAGATACAAAACAGAAACCATGGAGCGTTTCGCCACCGATGAAATCTATAGTAATTCGCTCTACCATGAGCGGTATAGCTTAACAGAGCTTCAAAATGATTTTAAGCTCTCCAAGCACCATGAATTCAATCTTGGACTAGGGTATGAAGGAGAATCTTTGTTGACGACGCGCCTTGCGGCCAATAAAACCTTTTCAGCGAATAATAAATATGTCTATGCTCAGTACATCTACAATCGGGGCAAGAAAGCCAATTTTGTCATTGGTGCGCGCTATGAAAATCACAAGAATTATTTACCACAATTTAATCCTAGGGCTTCATTGCGGTATAAATTATTTCCAAAGATAACGGTTCGGGCTTCTGTTGGGCGCGGCTTCAAGAAGCCTGGATTCAAGCAATTGTTTTTTAACTATACCAATAGCGCCATCGGCTACTCTGTATTTGGCACCAAATATCTAAAACAAGGCATCGAAGGTCTTCAGCAAAAAAATGAAATTGCCAAAGACCCTGATACCGGGCAACCCATTGTCTATGCAGATTTTGAAACCATCATGAATAATCATGGCTTATTGGATGCCGAATCATCACTTGGCACTAATTTAGGCTTTCAGATTCAATCCTTCAAAAACACGAGGATAGACATCAATCTCTTTAGAAATGACCTAAAAAACCTAATCGACATCGTGCCTGTCGCACTAAAAACCAATGGTTGGAGAGCGTACAGTTATTTGAACAAAAAACGGGTATTTACGCAAGGAGCCGAAATAGACATCAAGTATTTTATCAATAAAAACATCAAGATTTCGGGGGGCTACCAATATTTAGTCGCCAAAGATAAGGATGTCCTAGATGCGCTAGATGCAGGCAAAGTATTTGCCAAAGACTTGGCAACAGGAGTCTCCTACAAGCTCCAAAAGAACCAATATGGCGGCTTGCTGAATCGCTCCAACCATACTGCTAACCTTAAAGTATTTGTTTCTAATTTTTGGAACAAGACTTCCGCCAATGTCCGTGTTTTGTACAAAGGGCGTTTTGGATTTAATGACTACAACAACAATCAAATCCTTGATATAGACAAAGAATATATCCCTGGGTATTTTCTCCTAAATACGGGGGTTCAAAAGCAACTATTGGACAAAAAAATCACCGTCCAATTGGGTGTGGACAATGTACTAGACTTTACGTATGCCACACCAGAATACACTATTTCTTCCCTTCCGGGAAGAATATTTTTCACATCATTCACTTTCAAATTTAATTAAAATGAAACACACGTTTTTATTGCTAGTCGCTTTTACCTTCTTTTTTGCGTCTTGCAAAAAAGAAGAAGTCATCACGACACATCCTGAGACCCAAAAAATCACCAACCTACACGCTCCTGCCGATGTTAGAGACCAACAGACCGGAGATATTACCCAAGAAAATCCCTATGTCTATTTTAATTTTGCGAAAGCGGACACTGTGCCGCAGACAGAAAACTGGGATATTGCTTTTAAAGGCACCAAAATCATTACCAATAGCGGAGTGAGTGGTACCGGAGACGCCAAGGCAACCATTTTGTCCGCTACTTTTGATGATGTCACGGAAGTAAATGACTCTAATCTTAAAGTGGATACAGACGCTGTATTGGCCATTCCTTCTGGAAGTGATAATGGCTGGTACCATTACAATCCGACCAATCACTTAATCACCCCTATTGCGGGCAAAGTGATTGTCGTCAAGACCAACGATGGCAAATACGCCAAAATGGAGATTCTGAGCTATTACAAAGATGCTCCTGCGGAGCCAACCGCTACTACTCAAGATGCCACCTTGACCTTTAACTTTATTTATCAAGGAGATGGAACGAATAAATTCTAGCCCAAAACAGGGGCATCCCTAAATATTCAAACCTACGAAGCCATGAACTCTTTTTGAGTTCATGGCTTTTTTCTATGGGAAATATACAGGAGTTATTGGGCATCCAGACATAAAAACGGCCTTGATTGGCACTTGTGCCACCATGATAAAGGTGGAAGATCATCCTAGCTCTTTAGATAGTTTCTCGATGAAAGCGTGATATTCTATAGCTTTCGCAAAAAATTTGATATTTTTAAAAATAACATGTATCTTGCACTTGATATGATGACGCCAACCCATACAATAGCTTTTTTTTGCCTTTCGTCGGAAAATGTGGGAATTGGGTGTTGCATTGTTCTGCGTATGAACAAGTTACAAGCAAGCTAAAAAAAACAGCATAGTATAGTAATCAATAAAAGGATTTGAGATGAGCGAAAATTTAAAAAATAAAATTGAAGCAACAGACATAAATATTAACTCTTTGCTAAAAGACCAAAAGTTTTATATTGACTATTTTCAACGAGAA
>CAYTLX010000223.1:0-4475 GCA_964438645.1 uncultured Saprospiraceae bacterium
GCATTGCTTACCCAACATTACCCCACAAATTTTAGTAAAGTTGAGTTTATATGATTACTTTTAATCATGGTACAAATATCCATGCTTTGTAATGATAAAAAAAACACAAAAATTAGACCTTGTAGATTGATTTTTATGAAATATATCCATAAATAATAGATATTTCATTGATTATCAAACATTTATCAAACACAAATTTTTATTTTGTAGAAATTAATGCCCATAAAAAGCCAAATTATATTTTTATGCTACTCTACTTTTGGGTACTTCAAAAGCCCTTGCTTATGGAGATATAATCTAATATAGAGATCAAAATTTGCCATTATTGTTCATCTTCTTATTTTGGACGGCAATTAATCTTAGAAAATAAATGCAATGTAAATTCTTGTAATCCCTAAATCCTTAGCTGTTTACCATCAACCAGCCCATAAAATAAGAAGTACGTCATACCATTCTACCGCTATACCAATCTATCCAAAACTGTGTTAACTTAGGTTAATTTAGATTAATAGAAAAAAAACCACATAAAAAAACTATTTTTGCCAAAAACAAATCATGCTTTTCATCAATAATCAGCTAGAAGGAGAAAATAAATGGTGGCAATACATGCTCACTATTATCATTTCTATTCTAGGCATGACACTTGGCAGTTTACCATTCATCGTAGCCATTACCATTGCCGCCAAATCGACCTTCCCAGAATACACGCCCAATCAACTCCAAGAATTCATTAAAAGCATGGACTATTCAGGGTTAAGTATTGACCCTAACCTTGTCCTAGCCCTAATGCTCTTGCAATTTATTTTTGGATTGGCCTTCTTGTATTTAATGGTTCGGGTAATACACAAAAAAAGATTTGAGTCGCTCATTTCCGCAAGGAATCGTGTCAACTGGAAAAAAATGCTCTTATCGTTTCTTATTTGGTTTGGGCTCATGGTATCAATGGAAGGCATCAGCTATTTACTAAATCCTGGCAGTTATCAGTGGAACTTCCAACCCACTTCCTTTTTTATGCTATTGGCCATTGCCATTTTCTTTATTCCGTTACAGACTTCTTTTGAAGAAATATTTATCAGGGGATACATGATGCCAGGCATAGGTCTTATCGCCAAAAATAGATGGGCACCTATCATTATTTCTTCCATTATTTTTGCTTCATTACATGGTGCAAATCCAGAAATTCGACAATTTGGAATGTATAAGATGCTAGCCTACTACTTCCTAATAGGTATTTTCTTTGCCATTATTGCCGTAATGGACGATGGACTAGAGATTCCCATGGGCTTTCATGCCGCCAACAATATTTTTGCGGCAACAATCGTATCATTCAAAGGCTCGGCACTACAAACACCCGCTTTGTTCTATAATACGGACATGAATACGGATGGGATGATTTTGACGACAGTCCTTCTGATTGTTTTTATATTACTCATTGCCAAAAAAATATTGAAATGGGGAAATTGGCGTAAACTATGGAGTGATATTCAGTATCCTGACATCAACAAGGACCTAATTGCTTAATCCAATCACCAACAACCAGCAACTTGCCTATTCATGCCAAGGAAGCTGAACGTCCGTTTGACTCGACATGATGAATATAGGGAAAAAACAGGCGCAGAAAGGGCGTTTTTAGGGCAAAAAATGGTGGGTAACTAAATAGTTACATCATTCAAAATTCTATCGTATCTTTGCGCAAGCTAGAGAATACACTTCTCCTGCCTAATCAAAAGTTTTAACCATAAAATATCAGCATTATGTCAAATGCGCATTTCAAACTTCCAGCCGTATATAACGAGCCCGTGCTCAGTTATGCCCCAGGTTCGCCTGAAAAATTAGCTCTCAAGAAAGCTCTTAAACAGGCCAAATCTCGCCAAAAGGATGTTCCAATGATCATCAACGGCAAAAGAGTTCGCACAAAAAATAAAATCAGCATCCACCCACCACATGAATTGTCCCACACACTAGGGCATTACTCTCAAGGGGATGCGACACATGTCAAAAAGGCGATTGACGCGGCAATGAAAGCCAAACCCGCATGGGAAGCCATGCCCTGGCAAGATAGAGCCGCCATTTTTCTAAAAGCAGCCGATTTGTTGTCTGGGCCTTACCGCGCCAAAATGAATGCCGCCACCATGCTTTGCCAATCCAAAACGGCCTTTCAAGCGGAAATAGATGCCGTTTGTGAATTGGCTGATTTCTACCGCTATAATGCAGCGTTCATGTCTCAAATTTATAATGAGCAGCCAGATAGCTCGAAGGACATTTGGAATCGCATGGAATACCGTGCGTTAGAAGGTTTTATTTTTGCTCTAACGCCTTTTAATTTTACGTCCATTGCTGGAAATCTTCCGGCGGCGCCTGCAATTATGGGCAATACCGTCGTTTGGAAAGCAGCAGGTACCCAAGTTTATTCGGCTTCTGTCATCATGGAAATTTTCATGGAAGCAGGCTTACCTGATGGAGTTATCAATCTAATTTTTGTTAGTGGCCCAGTAGCTGGAGATGTTATTTTTAAGCACCGTGATTTTGGTGGATTGCACTTTACAGGTAGCACCAACACCTTCAACAGACTATGGCACACCATCAGCGAGAACGTCCCTAATTATAAGTCTTATCCAAGAATTGTCGGAGAAACAGGTGGAAAAGACTTTGTCATGGCCCATAAATCTGCCGACCCGAAGACCGTATCCACCGCCCTAATCCGTGGTGCTTTTGAATTCCAAGGTCAAAAATGCTCTGCCGCTTCGCGTGCTTATATTCCCAAGTCACTATGGGCAAGAGTAGAAAAATACCTAAAAGCGGACATGGCAACTATCGCTACAGGGTCACCCGAAGATTTTAGAAATTTCTTTACAGCTGTCATTGATGAGAAGTCTTACGACAAAATCACCAAATACATCAAAAATGCCAAAAAAGCTAAATCCGTAAAGATCATTGCTGGTGGGGAATTTTCAAAAAAGGAAGGCTATTTTGTTCAACCCACAGTTCTTTTGACAAAAGACCCTAATTATGTCACCATGGAAGAAGAAATTTTCGGCCCTGTACTGACCATCTTTGTCTATGACGACAAAAAATATGAGCAGACCTTAGACCTTCTTGACAAGACATCTCCTTATGCTTTGACGGGAGCTATTTTTGCTAATGATAAGGACGCCGTCGCACTTGCGTACAAAAAACTAGAACATGCCGCTGGTAATTTCTACATCAACGACAAACCAACTGGCGCAGTCGTCGGTCAACAACCATTTGGCGGTGCTAGAAAGTCAGGAACCAATGATAAAGCTGGTTCGGTTTGGAATTTATTAAGATGGGTCTCCCCTAGAACCATCAAAGAAAATTTCAACCCACCGACGGATTATCGTTATCCATTTATGGCGGAAGAATAAATAAAAAATACCACTTTTGGAAAGTTCCAAACTTTCCAAAAGTTTTTATTTTTTAGTTATTAAAACTTTCCAAAAGTTTTTATTTTTTTTATTTAAACTTTCCAAAAGTTTCTATTTATTATTCGGAGTGGCTACGCCCCATAATCTTCCCACTATCGTAATATTTTTGAAGTGTATCTTTTTCCGCAAGGACGGCATCTGCATTCAGTAGGTTCAAATCTGGACGTCCAGCATCCACCCAAGCCGTGTACCAAGCACTCCCCACACTATGGATGGCCTTTCGGAAACGATCTTCTACCATCCCGTTCATAGCATCTTGATAGGTTTTGGCAAAAGCTTCACACTGGGTTTTTAGCATGATGGCATTGTGTTGTTCAAAGCACATTTGCTCATCGGCGGGATAGGTCTGACGCAATTTTTTCTCGATAGAAAGAACGGCATCCACATAACTATGGCTCTTCAGCACATAGTCCCAAATCCATTTTCGTTTATCTGAAATATAATCCGCTTTGCCGACAAAATAATCGTACTCTTCATCCGCGAATAACTCAGGGATCCGGCTTTCCCAGAATCCATGAATCCCTACTTGCCCAGTCAGTTGCCCATTATAATTAGCCGTCGTATGCAATGGCACATGCCCATCTGATATATAATGCCCCAAATCTGCGCTGATATGCAAAATTCGGGAAACATCCCCTGCCTTAAACGCCCAAGTTAATTTCTTTATCAAATGCTCCGTATAATAGGGATTCAAACCGTCCGCAAATAAGTGGTCTTCAACCAACAATCGCCCGCAAGGAAAATCAGCATTTTTGCGCAAGCTATACAATGAATCACAGACATAATTGGTTCGATTCAGCAAGTTATTACGAAAAAAAGCAGCATATCTTTTCTGCTTAATCATGTAGCGCCCTACCCTAATTTTGGGGGCCGTCCAATCAATTTTTGATGATTCAATCAGCGAAATCGTATCTCCACCATCCGTCAAAATAGATAAATCCGTGTGCCGCATCGCATCCGTCAACCAATCACGAGTCAATTCCGGAAAAGGCGGCTCTCCCCAATGATCCAAGTCAATATAATGTCTAG
>CAYTLX010000224.1:0-2191 GCA_964438645.1 uncultured Saprospiraceae bacterium
AAGGGCATTTTATGGCAAAAATTTGTGAGTACCTAAACTGTTACTTTTTTATAACTGTTTGTCAATGTGTGTTTCATTACTAAAACGAACCTAGACGGTGTTATAAAAAAAAGCCGAGAAATGTATAAAAATGTTCAAAAGGAAAAGAAAGCGGGAGTGTTTGATTAGAATACGCACCTTTTGGGGAAAGTGTTACTTTTGAAGGAAAAGTTTTTTGACATTTGCTTTTAAGAAGGAAAGCAAAGTGTACATGCGCATTTTTTGTTTCGCAAGAATAATGCCACCTTTTTAGTTTCATTACTAGTCACCATTTATCAAATTTGCCATTTGCTAAACCAAGACGAACCGCCGTGCGCTTCGACATGTAACCAGACGCAACCAGTAATCAAATAGAATATTTACAAATAATTCCCTAAATTTGCCAAACGAACCCAAGCCATCCATGGAATCTACCAAAATACTCAAAAGCTTACGCAAAATAGACCCTGAACTCCGGAAGCGCTTTAGATTATATTTGCTTTCTCCTTATTTTAACCGAAGTAAGACTTTTATTAAAGCTTTGGATGTGCTATCTTCCTTTATTGACAAATACCCTACTAAAAAGCTGACCAAGGAGTCCTATTGGAAAAAAGTATTTGGCAAAGAAGCCTATAAGGAAGTAAATTTGCGCAAGCTGAATTCCGACTTGCTTAGAGTTTTTAAGGATTTTTTAGCGCAAGAGCAGTATCAAACGGATGAAGGACGAAAAATCAATTATTTCATGCGAGCAGTACATGAGTTGGATATTGATGCCTTGCAATCTATCTCGATTCGTCAAAGTGATAAATATTTTGAAGAAACGTCCTTTAGAAATGCCAACTATTATCTGCAAAAATATACTAAGGAGAAAGAGTATTATCAGTTGATTGATTTTGATAAGGATCGAGAAGCTAAGTCTAATGTGGAAGAAATTCTTAGAAATTTAGATTTGTTTTATATTTCGGAGAAGCTGTATTTTTATACAAGCTCTTTGGTGCGAAGCAAAATCCTTTCTCATGACTATGAGTCAGTTCTAATTGATGAGATTCTACGTTTTCTGGAGGGCCAAGACGAAGGATATGAAGGGGCGGTGTCTCTGTATTATTACTTGGCGCTTTGTATTGCAGATTTGAGTCGTATCGACGCATTTAATAAGTTGAAAATATTATTGGATGAAAATGCCCATCTTTTTCCAAGAGATGAAGCGGTACAGATATACTCTGGAGCATTAAATTATACTGTTGCCAAGTTAAATAGCGGTGCAATGGAGTTTAATGGGGAATACCTAGGGCTAATTGACCAAATGATTAAAAAAGGATATATCCTTGAAAAAGATGGGTATGTAGCTATAAATAAGTTCCGAAATGCTTGCCGAGCTGCGCTAAGGCTTGAAAAATTCGAGTGGACCGAATGGTTTATTCAAGAATATGGACAGAAGTTGCATCCAAGTATTAAGGAAAGTGCGATGAATTTTACTTTGGCGCTATTGAATTTTAGAAAAAAGCAGTTTGATAAAGTGGTGCCATTACTAGCGATAATTGAATATGATGATGTAGCCTTTGGGTTAGCTGCAAAGGTCTTGCTGGCTCATGCTTTTTATGAACTTGATGAATTCGATGCCTTAGAATCTCACATAGATGCCTTTAAAGTCTTTTTAAGTCGAAGGAAAGACATCCCAGAAGTACGTCGAAAAAATTATCTAGTACATCTGCGTTATTTGAGTCGGCTTATCCGTCTCATTCCTGGCGACAAAAAGGGCATTGATAAGTTTATAGCCTCCTTAAAGTCAGAAGGGCGAGTGATTAATGCAGAATTTCTCTTAGAAAAAGCGGAAGAGTTGAGATGAAAAAAATGCCTGCCAAGCTAACTTGACAGACATTTATGAGGGATATGTTCAGGGATTGACTCCTGAATTTTTCTAGAGCTTATCCGAAAATATAGAAGCCGAGAGATAGTTTTTGTTCATCAAGGCGATATTGATTAAGCTAATTCCTTTAGGACATTCTGCTTCACAGGCACCCAGATTGGTACAATTACCGAAGCCTTCTTTGTCCATTTGTTTGACCATGCCAAGGGCACGCTTGTCTTTTTCTAGTTTACCTTGCGGCAAAAGGTTTAAGTGACTAACTTTTGCGGCAGTGAATAACATGGCTGCACCATTAGGGCAAGCAGC
>CAYTLX010000224.1:2291-4431 GCA_964438645.1 uncultured Saprospiraceae bacterium
AGTGACTAACTTTTGCGGCAGTGAATAACATGGCTGCACCATTAGGGCAAGCAGCTACACAGGCACCACAACCAATACAGGCGGCGGCATCCATGGCTAATTCTACGGTATCCTTGTCAATCAAAATATCGTTGGCATCTCTAGGCCCACCCGTATTGACGGAAATGTATCCGCCTGATTGGATGATTCTATCAAATGCAGAACGATCTACTGCCAAGTCTTTGATAATAGGAAAGGCTTTTGCCCGAAAGGGCTCTACGGTAATCGTCTGCCCATCCTTGTAAAAACGCATGTGCAATTGACAAGTAGTAGTTCGATCATTCGGGCCGTGTGGATGACCGTCAATGACCATACTACATGCCCCACAAATACCTTCGCGGCAGTCATGCTCGTAGGCAACAGGCTCTTTGCCTGCTTCCAATAGGTTTTGATTCAATACATCTAGCATCTCTAAGAAAGACATGTGCTCGTTGGCTTCAACGACATGGGTCTCAAAGTGGCCTTTTGTAAGGTTGTTTTTTTGTCTCCAGATCTTTAAGTTGAGTTTCATTTCTTATTATTTTTCATTTTAAAGAAGGGTCTATTCGTAAGACCTGGTTTTTAGTTCAATATCCTTAAATTCGAGCTCTTCTTTGAAAAGTTCAGGTTCTTGCTCCCAGCCATTCCATTTCCAAGCGGCTACGTAGGCAAAATCTTCATCATTCCGCAAAGCTTCGCCTTTTGCCGTCTGATACTCTTCCCGGAAGTGACCGCCAGCTGATTCTTTACGAGCTTCGGCGTCAATAAGTAATAGCTCGGCCAGTTCCATAAAGTCAGCGACACGACCGGCTTTTTCGATTTCGTTATTGTAATCTTCTGCGCTACCAGGTACGAATACATCTTTCCAAAAGCGTTCTCTCAACTCACGCACCAATTGGCGACCTTTCAAAAGCCCTTCTTCGGTTCTAGAGATGGCGCCATATTCCCACATGATTCGTCCGAGCTCTTTGTGGAATTCTTCTACAGAAGTTTTACCTTTGATAGAGAGTAATTTTTCGATTTGGTCTTTGACTGCCTGTTCTGCTTGCGCAAATTCACGAAGATCTGTGCTTATCTTAGGTGTTCTGATTTCCTTAGATAAGAAAGTACCAATAGTATAAGGTATAACAAAATACCCATCAGCCAATCCTTGCATCAAAGCGGAAGCGCCTAATCTATTGGCTCCATGATCCGAGAAATTAGCTTCTCCAAGGACGAAAAGTCCAGGTAAGTTAGATTGTAGATTGTAATCGACCCAAAGTCCACCCATTGTATAGTGAATGGCTGGATAAATCATCATCGGCGTCTTGTAAGGGTCATCCCCCGTAATCCGCTCATACATCTCAAATAAGTTGCCATATTTTTCTTCAATGACTTCTTCACCTAGCTTCAAGATGGTTGTTGCATCAGGATTGTGAATGCCTTGGATGTGCGCTTGCGCTTTTCCATACCTTTGGATGGCTGACGCAAAATCTAGGAAAACCGCTTTACCCGTTGCATTGACTCCGCCGCCTTCATCGCAAGCTATTTTTGCGGCTCTTGATGCGACATCTCTAGGGACTAAGTTACCAAACGCTGGATATCTTCTTTCTAAGTAGTAATCTCTATCTTCTTCAGCGATTTCGGTAGGTTTCTTTTTGCCTTCCCGAATGGCCATTACATCTTCTTTGTGTTTAGGTACCCAAATTCGGCCATCATTCCGCAAGGATTCGGACATTAAAGTCAATTTTGACTGATAATCTCCAGATTGTGGGATACAAGTAGGGTGAATTTGTACATAACAAGGATTGGCAAAATAAGCGCCTTTTTTAGCCGCTCGCCAAGCTGCAGTCGCATTGGAAGCCATGGCATTTGTCGAAAGATAATAAAGGTTACCATATCCACCTGTTGCCAATACTACGGCATGAGCGCTATGTCTTTCGAGCTTGCCCGTCACCAAGTCTCTTGCGATAATGCCACGTGCTTTACCTTCTACCATGACCAATTCAAGCATCTCTCGACGATTGTATTGCGTCACTTGTCCAGTCGCTATTTGGCGCGATAGGGCAGAGTAGGCTCCGATGAGTAGCTGCTGCCCAGTCTGTCCCCGTGCATAGAAGGTACGAGACACCAAGACTCCCCC
>CAYTLX010000225.1:0-4419 GCA_964438645.1 uncultured Saprospiraceae bacterium
TATTTGTCAGCTTTTTACCTTTGATTACATTCAAATCTAAATCACCAGAGCGAGTATTTTCACCGATGACTTGACCGCGGTAAACTTTGTCGCCAGGTTTGACAAAAAATCTGCCCCGATCCTGCAAACGGTCTAACGCAAAAGCCAGTGCTTGCCCTGCTTCCATAGAAACGAGAGACCCCTTTAGACGAGTAGAAATGTCTCCTTTCATGGGCTTAAACTCTTTGAATCTATGCGTCATCACCGCTGTACCAGCCGTAGCCGTCAAGATGTTGGTTCGTAATCCAATCAATCCACGAGAAGGAATCTCAAATTCTAAGTGCTGCAAATCTCCTTTGGGCTCAATTGCTAGCAAATCGCCTTTACGCTTGGTCACTAATTCAATTGCTTTTCCTGCAAAGTTTTCGGGTACATCAATCACCAAAATCTCTACGGGCTCATGCTTTACGCCTTCAATTTCTTTGATGATTACTTGTGGCTTTCCTACTTGTAGCTCATAGCCTTCCCGGCGCATATTTTCAATTAATACCGAAAGGTGCAATATCCCACGTCCAAATACATTAAATTTATCTTCCGTATCTGTTGGTTCGACACGCAAAGCTAGATTCTTTTCTGTTTCCTTCATCAAACGATCTCTCAAGTGACGAGACGTGACATATTTTCCTTCTTTACCGAAGAAAGGCGAGTTGTTAATGGTAAATAGCATACTCATCGTAGGCTCATCAATAGACAATCTAGGCAATGCTTCAGGATTCTCAATCGCTGCTATCGTATCCCCAATCTCGAAGTCATCTAGTCCAACAATCGCACAAATATCCCCACTTCTTACTTTTTCTACTTGCACCCGCCCGAGTCCGATGAATACAAAAAGCTCTTTAATTCTTACTTTTTTATTCACTCCATCCTTTTTGCAAAGGAAATAGTCTTTTTTTGTTTCTAGGTCTCCACGGAAGATACGTCCAATGGCGATTCTTCCTTTAAAGTTAGAATAATCCAAAGAAGTAATTTGCATTTGGGCATCACCAGGATTGTAAGGGGCATTGGGAATCTGCTCTAGAATGGTGTCTAGCAAGGGAAAGATATTGGTTGTTTGCTCTTTCCAATCGGTACTCATCCAACCGAATTTAGCGGAGCCAAAGACTGTGGCAAAGTCCAACTGATCTTCAGTCGCATCCAAATTGAACATTAAGTCAAAAATGCTCTCTTGTACTTCATCAGGCGTACAATTATCTTTATCTACCTTGTTGACCACAACAATAGGCTTCAAGCCTAGTTCGATGGCTTTGCCTAAAACAAACCGTGTTTGGGGCATAGCCCCTTCAAATGCGTCCACAAGAAGCAAGACACCATCGGCCATCTTCAATACTCGTTCTACTTCGCCACCAAAATCTGAGTGACCAGGTGTATCAATAATGTTGATTTTAACATCTTTGTAGGTGACGGAAACATTTTTCGCAAGAATGGTAATTCCACGTTCCCGTTCAATATCATTATTATCTAGGATTAAGTCCCCATGCTCCTTATGAGCATCAAGTGTATTACAAGCGTGGATGATTTTATCCACAAGGGTAGTTTTACCATGATCTACGTGTGCAATAATGGCAATATTTCTAATTTCGTGCATTGAGCTGTGTTTAGTCAAGATGTATTCAACAGATTCGTTTTTAAACGAAGGTGCAAAGGTACGTGTTTTTTATGAGATTCACTGAATAATATCTCGAAGTCAAAAATGTTCGTTTTAATTACGTGCTTAACCGTTGATATTCAATTTATTATGGATTTTTAGTATGAATTAAACTTAATGTTTAAGTGGTTGAAAAACAATAAATTATGGTATAAAAAATTAAGACGACCCAAAAAGCAAAAGATTTTTGTAGCTACATTTTATCAGAAATTCTGAAGTTCTCCTAAATTTCTCCTATTTTTGCTATCTAATATTACCCCACAAGACTATGACGAATACTAACAAAAATGAAAAACAACACTTATTTTTATACCTTATGGTGTATGCTGCTGCTATCTTCCTTTAGCCTTTTTGGGCAGACGGACTGGCAATTTGAGACGCATTCGAACAACATCACAGGAATATCTATTGACTCACAGATGATTTGGATTGCCACAAGAAATGGCATCTTCAAATTTGATAAATCTACCCAAACCTACTCTAAATATACATCGAAGACAACGAATCTAACCGATGATTTTATGACAGGTGTATTGGCCATGCCTGATGATTCTGTATGGGTAAGCTATTATTACTATGGAGCTGGGCACTCTGATTTTGAAGCACAAACTTGGAAAAACTATGAAGTAAATGTATCTCCATTACGGTCTAATTTTGTGAGAACCATGAAAAAATCGCCTTCTGGCGCCATTTATATGGGCACTTTTTATGGCGGCGTCAATATTTATAAAGATGGAGGTTGGACTTTCTTGGACAGCGAAAACTCTCCTTTACCCATAAGCAACTCTTCGGGCGGCATTGTCCAAATGGCTTTCAATAATGATAGTACGGATACGGATGCTTGGTTTGGGACGCGATATCATGGGCTTTATCATCAAGTAGATACCACTTGGCATAGATATGATGTATTTAACTCGCCCGTTCCCCATCACATTATCTCTGGACTAGCAATAGATAAAAATAAAAGTGTTTGGATAGGGACCCATGATGGGCTTGCCGTCAAGGATACTAGTGAGAATTGGCATGTATTTAAGCAGATGGACTCGCCATTGCCTATAGGGTTTATTAAAGATTTGGCCGTGACGGACAGTTCTGTGTGGGTGGCAACCACGCAGGGTTTGATTCAGATTCCTACAGAAACTATGGAAGATTATGATTCTTGGGATGTCTTTTTGATCGGCAATTCGGGACTCCCAAATAATCGAATAGAGAAGCTTGCCATTGATACTTCCACGAATAATTTATGGATTGGGACTTACAGTCAAGGTTTAGTGCGCTATGATGGTGATACATGGGAGACTTTTGATTTTAAAGAGTCAGAGATAGTGGACAATGACGTACTTTCTCTTAACTATGAAGAAAAGGACAGCACCTTATTTGTGTGTACTAGGGCGGGTGGCTTAGGCATTTTTAAGGATTCTGCTTGGACTATTCTTGATAAACAATCTGGTCTAGCTACCGATCAAGTCAATTTTGCTTCAGAAGATACTTCTGGTAATATCTGGATCGGCTATAGTTTTGATGGTTTGACCAAATGGGACGGCGGCACCTTGACACACTATAACCAAACGAACTCTCCCCTAAAATACCCTTTAAACGTGATAAATGACTTGTATATTGATAAAAATGACTCGATTTGGTTGGCTGTAAATGGTGGTTTGTGGAGTTTTAATCAGCATGATAGCATTTGGACTTTTATCAACGCAGATTCGTCGGGCATAAATCAAGATGTTACAAGTATCGAACCCGATGGGCGCGATGGTTTTTGGTATGCAGGGCGCTATAATTCTTTAAAGCACTACGATGGGATTAATACGCTAGAGTATGACACCCCCGATCACTTTTTAGACAGTGCCATGGTGACCGATTTAGCGTTGGATGAATGGAATAATATATGGATTGGCACTTTTTCTAAAGGACTCCTTAAAATGGACACGCTTGGGAATTGGTTTCATTTTGACGCAACCAATTCAGGTGTCCTAGGAAATAGTATTTCTTCGCTCGAATATACGCCTGATTCTGTTTTGTGGATAGGCACTACAGGAGTAGGGTTGTATGCATATAATTTAGGAACTTTAAAGCATTATGATGTTTATTCGGGGCATTTGCCCCAAAATAATGTCGCTGATTTACAGTGGGATTCACGCGGTACGCTTTGGATTGGCATGCCCCAAATGGGCTTAGGTAGTCATCACATTGACATCTATAAAAAGCCCGATGACACTTCAGCCATCCATAATCTAATCCCCTTTGCAGGGAAAATTAAGGTGTATCCGAACCCTGTTGTGAATGATTTAAACGTCAGCATCTCTTCTGAACATGCTGGAAAAGCGGTTTTTTCCTTCTTTTCTTTGGATGGGCAACTTATTCGCGAAGAAGCTCCTGGCTTTTTAAAGGCTGGAAATTCTATCTTGATCTTTGATATCACTGATTTTCCTTCCGGAAACTACTATTTGCAGCTTTTTGTGGATGGTGCGCTTGGGGGGGCTTGGGTACATAAAGAATAGATAGGTATTAGGGCGCAACGCTTTTGGGCGGCTATGCCTTTTGGGGGCTTGGGCGGGCACGTTTTAACCAGCGTTTGGTCAACCTAAAAATGCGCAATTATTGGAAGGTAAAGGGCAAATGGGGACTGAGTGCTAAATTCTTTACCCTGAAACCAAAATAAAAGCAAGGTGGCAGCCGCCGCAGGCAATGGATTGTGAAATTTATTTCACACCTTCGAGTAGCGGAGC
>CAYTLX010000226.1:0-4415 GCA_964438645.1 uncultured Saprospiraceae bacterium
GTTGTCGAGTTACTTGCGATATTTATTGGATTCGCTTTATTCATTTTTTTCGCCCAATGACCATTCTTTACCTAGTTGAATGAGTATTTTCCCAAAGTCCGTATTCTTTTTTTCCGAATGCTTTTTGGTCTTCTGTTCAACCTGAACTATCTCTTGATAAAAATTTGATTTTAATTCATCAAATCTTAATTGAAAGTCTTCTTGCATAAATCGTAGCTTCTCCGCAAAATCATTTTCGCGCCTTTGCAATTTTCGCTCCATTGCTTGAAAGATGGTCTCATATTTATTCGCTAATTCGGCCAATTTGCGATTACTGTCTTCTACATGTTGGGCAAGTAGTATTTTTCGGATGGTCTCCAGCCCCGTGGTGGAGTCATCTTTCCAAACAGATAAGGAGCTTTTTGCGATTAATTTTCCATTTTTTTCCATGTGATAGGGCTTTGATTTGTGTGTAGAACGACAAAAATAAGTCTTTTTTTCTTATTATTTTAGAGTTTCTATAAACGCATCTCGATACTATGTCACAGCTATTGGCTCTTCGTTATTGAAAAATAGAGCCATTCCTATGACTTTTTACCAATTTCATAGTATCTTTGGCTTTCAACAATTAATTCTCAAACTATGAAAAAGAACTTACTGATACTGGCTATTCTGGTTTTTGCGCAAGCAATCCAAGCACAGACCAAAGCTAAAGAAGCCGCTCAATACATTGAATACAACAATCCTTTCTACGGAAAAATCCTAAAATCTCTCGGTGATGGCCCTTATAAGCCACGGCGTGTCTTGAAGGCGATACCCAAAATGGCTTTGCCGCTATCTCATACAGAGTTTGAGACCGTTTGGTGCAACAAACCCCTTTCTCAAGGGCGTACAGGGACTTGTTGGAGCTTTTCGACATCTTCTTTTTATGAATCCGAAATTTTTCGTAAAACAAAGAAAGAAATAAAAATCTCTGAATTGTACACGGTGTATTATGAGTATTTAGCGAAAGCAGAAGAATATATCAGAACAACGGGCAAATCTCACCTTGGAGAAGGCTCGGAGACCAATGCGCTTGCGCGCCAAATGAAACAGCATGGCATGGTGCCCGAATCCGCTTATTCAGGTAACGCCAAGAATACCCCTTACCTTGACCATCAAAAAATGTTTGCGGAGTATAAAGCACTGTTAGAAAACCATAAAGCCCGCAATGCTTGGGATAAAGATATTATCATGGCAGGTGTCAAAGCCATTTTGAATACCTACATGGGCGCTCCACCAAAAACCTTTTATTACAATCGTCAAGCGTATGATCCGATGACTTTTATGCGGGATATCGCTAAGATAAATCCAGAAGAATATGTCAATGTCATGTCCCTAAAGAAATATCCTTATTGGACGCATGCCGAATGGGATGTGCCCGATAATTATTGGCATAGTAAGGATTACTTAAATGTGCCTTTGGATGACTTTATGGCAGGACTCAAAAAGGCTGTGAAAGACGGATATTCAGTCTCTTTGGGGGGGGATGTCTCTGGTCCTGGATATTTGCCTAGTCAAAGTGTCGCCTTTGTGCCTGAATTTGACATTCCTTCGGACTATATCGACGAATATGCCCGTCAATTGCGCTTCGATAATGGCTCAACTACTGACGACCATGCTATTCACGTTATTGGATACAAAGAAGGCGCAGATGGCAAATGGTGGTTTTTGATTAAAGACTCAGGCTCTAGTGCCAGAAATGGGGTAGATCCAGGCTATTTCTTCTTTCATGAAGACTACATAAAGCTTAAAATGATGACCTATACCGTTCACCAAAACGCTATTTTGGATATCGTCAATAAGGTGCATTAAGCGTATGGGGTGCCTAATACGCTAATACCCCAATACCCCAATACTCAACCCATGAAATACTACATCATCGCTGGAGAAGCTTCTGGGGATCTTCATGCTTCTAACTTTGTAAAAGCTTTAAAGCGCAAAAATCCAGATGTTGAGCTTCGGGGCTGGGGGGGGGATTTGATGCAAGAAGCAGGTGTCGATGTCGTCAAACATTACCGAGAATTAGCGTTTATGGGATTTCTAGAAGTCGCCAAAAATATCCGCACCATACTTGGTAATTTCAAAACCTGTAAAGAAGACATTTTAGAATACAAACCTGATGCTGTCATATTGGTAGATTATCCTGGGTTTAATCTAAGGATGGCTAAATGGTTGAAAATCAATCAAATAAGGGTCTTGTATTACATTTCTCCGCAGATTTGGGCTTGGCATCAGTCTCGAGTAAAGGAAATCAAAAAGAACGTGGATCGGATGTTTGTGATTCTACCTTTTGAGCAGGATTTTTATGCCAAAAATGGAATGGAAGTGGACTTTGTCGGGCACCCGTTGTTGGATGTGGTCGAAGGCTACGTGCCCAAGACACTGCCCCTTGCGGGGAAAAAAAGAATAGCGCTCTTGCCTGGAAGCCGAAAGCAAGAAATTAGCTCGGTGCTTCCAGAAATGTTAGGAGTGGTTGCCCATTTTCCAGAGTACGAATTTGTAATAGCAGGAGCGCCTAGTCAATCCGACGATTTTTACCGAAAGGTGATGAGCCATCATCCGCTTGCGCAAAAAATACCCATTCTTTTTGGGCAAACCTATGATATTTTAGCGCAAGCGGATGCCGCTTTGGTGACATCTGGTACTGCTACATTAGAAGCCGCTTTATTTGAAGTGCCGCAAGTAGTTTGTTATAAAGGAAGCGCCATCTCCTATGCCATCGCAAAGCGTCTTGTGAAAGTAGAGTACATCTCCCTAGTCAATTTGATTGCCAATGAAGAAATAGTCAAAGAATTAATCCAAAATGAATTAAATACCACCCATTTAGTCCAAGAATTATCCAATATTTTAGACGCCAAAAATCAACCTAAGATTCAAGCCAACTATAAACGATTAAAGCAATTACTCGGAAATGCAGGTGCTTCCGAACGGCTAGCTTCCTTGGTCGGCAAAATACACCAAGATTCGAATCGCTAAAAAATCGCTAAGTGCGTAGCTGACGCAGAGATTAGTAAGCCCAAAACCCAAATCAAATTACTCCACCTTCAACTTACTGACCAAAATCTCCTCATTAGTAAGTACACGAACCGAGTACAAACCTTTCGGTAAATCCGCAATATTCATCCTATCAAAGTTATTTTGAAAGGTTCTAACTCTTTTTCCCGCAAGGGAGTAAATCTCAACAGAAGTAGCTTTTACCGTATTCGGAATGGCAAATACATCCTTGGTAGGATTCGGCGTAAGTTGTACACTATTTGCCGTAAGGTGTTGATTACCAAGGGCTGTATGGTCTTTGATGGTGACTGTTAAGGTATCCAGTGTCTCATCAATAACCAAAACAATTTTTTCGTCAGGTTCTACAAAATCATCAGCCAAAGCTTTGATTTTGAAAGAAGCCGTTGTATCACCTGCTTGAAAAGTAAAGATTTCTGGAGCGATATAATCGACACCCATCTCTGCATCTCCAGCATAAGAAAAGTGGTAGGTAATATCATCCTGAGCAGGTGCTGGAAGTGTCGCAGAAATCTCCAAAAGGGTAGAATCTTCAAAAAGCGTCTGCTCATAACTACCTTCCGTAAAATCAAAATTAAAGACTAAAGGCTTGCTCTGAAACGAATTGGCTTTGAGAAAAACGGCTGAATCATAAATGGCATCAGAAACATCGGCAATGGCTATTTTGATATGATAGGTCTCAAAGGGGGTGAGCATCTTCTCCGCAACGAGGGGAACCGTGAAGCCGTCAAATTGGATGTGAACTGAGTCAATTGGGTTGGGTGCCACATTAGATTGGTAATACGCACTGTTTAGGCTGTTATTCACCGTGTTGATGCTTACCATCTGATCTGTATTGGGAATCCTGGCAATATTCTCCTGCCCAACAATCCCTGGTCCACTAACAAAGAACCCAAAAATATCATTGAATTGACTATTTACATATTCAGGATATTCTTCGGAGGCGAAAACGTAGCTAAAATTTATCACATTGGTAGAAGGCTTAAAATCAAATTCGAGAAATGTCGCATCATAAGTCACCAAAGAGCCTAATAAATTGTCCCCTGGAAGGTTATTAACTGTTGATTTTGAATCAGTATCGTTCGGGCCTAAGGCATTCAAAACATTTCCTGTGGACAATACAACCCCATGGTCAAGCCCTAGAGCCGTCGTGGCAAAGTTATGAAATACGCCTAAAGATGCAGGGACGTATTGTCCCGTGACATTAAAAACACCTTGCTTATCACCCGTGACAAGGTCTTTGACAAAAGCGTCGATGGTCGTATCAATGGGTTCGATATAGGTAGCAAGTGATGAAATATGGATGGTTTGGGTGGTCGTGATTTCACCGCAAAGACCGTTACCTGTAAAGGTGACCGTATAATCTCCAAGAGCCGAATAAG
>CAYTLX010000227.1:0-4374 GCA_964438645.1 uncultured Saprospiraceae bacterium
AAAAAGGGTCTAAAACCGTACGGTTTTAGACCCTTTTTCAATTATGACTAGAAAGCAAAGATACGATAAATAAAGAATTGACAAATAAAATATATTGTAAAAAAAAAACTTAACCTAAATTTTGGAAAAACTTAACTTTTTCATTTTACATTTGCATTGATTCTTAGAATCATTCATTCTTCACTAAACAAACTTTTTAACATGAGACGAATTTTACTCGTTTTTGGTGTACTCATTGCTTCCATTGGTATAATGGTCGCTCAAGTCACCACTTCTACTATTTACGGAAAGGTCGTAGATGAAAAAGGGCAACCTTTAGAAGCGGCTACGGTGGTAGCCATTCACACACCTTCTGGTACACAGTATGGGACTTACACGGCTAATGATGGTAGTTATCGCATACCCAACATGAGAGTCGGCGGCCCTTACACTATCGAAACTTCTTACATTGGCTATGAACCTACGGTCATGAACGATTACTACCTTACTGTAGGTCAAAAAAAGAAGATTAGCATCAAAATGAGCGCCACTGCTATTGAATTAGAAGGCGTAACGGTCACCGCTAACCGTAGTGCTATTCTAAATGATGACCGTACGGGTGCTTCTACAAGCGTAAGCAGAAATCAATTGGACAAGCTTCCTACTATTTCTCGTTCCGCAAAAGACTTTACCCGTTTGACGCCTTCATCTGATGGTAATTCATTTGGTGGACGTAACAACAAGATGAACAATTTTACGCTAGATGGCTCGGTATTCAACAATCCTTTTGGATTGGATGCAGCGACCCCTGGTAGCCAAACTAACGCCCAACCCGTTTCGTTGGACGCTATTGATCAAATCCAAGTCGATATTGCTCCTTATGACATCAAAATGTCTGGTTTTACGGGTGCTTCTGTCAATGCGGTAACCAAATCTGGAACAAACACCTACAAAGGAGCGGTCTTTGGATTTTTCAGAAACCAAAACCTAACAGGTGGAAAAGTGACTGGTAATGATATCTTAGTGCCAGACTTGACACACCTTCAGTCAGGATTTAGTATTGGGGGGCCCATCATCAAAAATAAGCTTTTCTTCTTCGCCAATGCAGAAATCGAAAGAAGAAGCGATTTGGGGACTAACTTTGTCGCAGCTAGACCAGGGCTTACCGGCTCTAATGTATCTAGAGTTAGCGCAGCAGATATGGAGCGTGTAAAAACGCTCCTAAAGAACAAATACGGCTATGAGACTGGACTTTACGAAGGATATATCCACCGTACTGATAACCAAAAAGGAATCCTTAAACTTGATTTTAATATCAATAAAAATCATAGTCTGACCGCTACTTATAACTTTATGGATGCGAGCAGAGATAAACCAGCTCACCCTTCAGCTATTGGACGCCGTGGACCCGACCAAACCACTTTACAATTTGAGAACTCGGGATATACGATTAACAATAAAATCCAATCGGGTATTTTGGAACTAAAATCTAGATTCTCTAATACCATCGCCAACAACTTACAAGTGGGTTATACTGCTTTTAGAGACTTTAGAACCGCTAAATCTGAGCCTTTCCCGACGATTAACATCAATCAAGCAGGAATCAGAGCCATTGTTGCGGGCTTCGAGCCTTTCTCTATTCACAATAAGCTGAATCAAGACGTCATACAAGTTACCAACAACTTGGATGTTTTCCTAAAAAAGCACACTTTAACTTTTGGCGCAAGCTTCGAGAAATTCTCCTTCGATAATTCCTTTAACTTAGGCACTTATGCAGGTGTATTTGGACCTGGGTATGCTTCTGTGGATGCCTTTGAAGATGCTGTTAACGATGGCTCTTTTGATGCTTTGGTAGATGCCGCTAGAGCTACTGCTGAAGAGCTAAAAGGCACAGGCTGGCCTAATGTACCTGACACAACAGGTGGTTACAAAGGATGGGCGCTAGCAGAGACCAATGTTGGTCAATTTGCGCTGTACGCACAGGACGAAATTGCACTCACGGATAACTTTAATTTGACTTTGGGGCTACGTGTGGACAAGCCTTTATACTTTGACACACCGACCAAAGTAGATGAAAGTATCAGCCGTAACTGTTGTTATGACCCTTCCATTGATTATTATGATGTCGATGGCAACAAAGTCAACTTTAAGCAAAATGTACTCCCAAAAGAAACGCCTAATATCTCGCCTAGAGTGAGTTTTAACTGGGACGTCAATGGCGACAGAAGCATGCAACTACGTGGTGGCTCAGGTCTATTCTCTGGACGTTTTCCCTTTGTATGGGTCGGCAACCAAGTCGGTAACCCTAACTGGTGGTTTTATACGACTACTGCCGAAAACTTCCGATTCCCTCAAGTATGGCGTACCAATATCGGTATGGACAAGAAAGTTGGAAATGGATACATCATCTCTGCGGATGTCATCTACACAAAAGATCAAAATGCCATGATTGTTCGTAACTACGGACTAAAACCCCCAACTGGAAAGCTTCAAGGAGTAGATACACGCCCTTACTACGTCGATACGACCGATAGAGCACTCAACCCTTTTGGTGGACCTACCAATGCTTATGTTTTTACGAATACATCTTTGGGACAGACCTTCAACATCTCTCTACAAGTACAAAAGAGTTGGTCAAAGAATATGTTTGCCACCATTGGGTATGACTTCTTAAATTCAATGGATGCGAGTTCTATTCCTGCGGAGATTTCATCAGATGCATATGCAAGAAACCCCGCTATTGGGCACGTAAATCAAGCGAAATTATCTCCTTCATTATATGGACATAAGCATAGATTTATGGGTACTTTCTCTAAGAAGTTTGACTATGCAGAAAAATGGGGCACAACCGTCTCTACCTTCTTTGAATATGTCAAAGGCGGACGTTATAGCTACACTTACTCTGGGGACATAAACCATGATGGATCTGGTGCTAATGACTTAATCTATATCCCAACAGGAGCCGAAATCAATCACATGAATTTTGATGAAAGTCAGTTTTCTGCGGCGGATCAAAGAGCGGCTTTAGAAGCCTTTATTCAACAAGATAAGTACTTAGTCGCCAATCGGGGGCAATATGCAGGCAAATACGCACAGCTAAGCCCTTGGTACTCAACATGGGATCTCCGTATCTTACAAGAGTACAAAATGGCTGACCAACGCAAGATTGAGTTTAGTATTGATGTCTTGAATTTTGGCAACCTACTAAGCTCTTATTGGGGAGTTAGAAAGAATCCAACGAATACCCAACCCATCGGTGTCAGCACGGATGCAGATGGTAACGTTACCTATTCTTTTGACCCAAGTCTAGTGCATACTTATACCAATGATTTTAGTTTGCTGTCTAGATGGCAAGCACAATTTGGGTTAAGATTTGTATTCTAAATGACAGATTGATTCAATAATTATAAGTGGGCTGCAAATCTTAAATTTGCAGCCCATTTTTTTGTACCTTGCGGCAAAAACATAGATGATTTCTATTATTATTCCAGCCCTAAATGAAGCCCCAAACCTTCAGAAACTTCTTCCTGCCTTGCGGCAAAACACAAAAATACCTATTGAGATAATTGTCGTAGATGGGGGCAGTACCGATCAAACCGTGGATATTTGCGCAAGCCATGCAGTCACCGCCCTTACGGGAAAAAAGGGACGAGCCGTACAGATGAATTTTGGCGCAAGCCAAGCAAAAGGAGATATTTTATACTTTGTCCATGCTGATGCGATGCCCCCCAAAGGCTATGGAGAATCTATTATTCAGGCGATACAAGAAGGCTTTCCGATAGGATGCTTTCGCCTAAAATTTGACTCCAATAGTTTATTATTAAAGATTAATGGCTATTTCACCAGATTTGACAGGAGTTGGACACGGGGCGGTGATCAGACCCTTTATGTAACCACTCCCCTATTTCAACAATTTAGGGGCTATGATGAATCCTGCGTCATTATGGAAGAATATGATTTTATGGATCGAGTCCGCGCCCATCATCCCTTCAAAATAATCCCCAAAAACATACTCATTTCCGCAAGGAAGTACGAAAAAAATGGCTATTTCAAAGTGCAAGTCGCTAATCTCATCGCCATGCGCATGTATCTACGTGGAGCCCCAAAAGAAGACATCGCGACCAAATACAAAGCGATGCTACAATGACAAAAAAATTGCTAAATAAAATCATCATGACAGCACAACCGCTATATATTACAGACACGGAAGGAAATAAAATTTCCGTAATCATTTCTATTGAAGAATACAATGCCTTTATGGAGCTATTAGATGAAATCGACGATGTCCGTATCTACGATGGAGCAATAAAAAAAGATGATGGAACTCGCATTCCGATGGAGGAAGTATTCAAATGAATGGTGCTTCGTCGTTTCAAGTGGGTTTTTGAAATGCCT
>CAYTLX010000228.1:0-4374 GCA_964438645.1 uncultured Saprospiraceae bacterium
TCTAAAGCCGCATAATAAGCCCATTCGTTTTCTAGTTTATCCATCTAGCCATTGATGGCTATTAAAATCAAAGAAAATGAAATATATCAAAGCCGCTGGCTTACTAATCATCTTGGGATTGGGTGTTTTCCTTGGATTATCTTGGAAAGATAAAATCGCCCCAAAACTTAACCTAAAACCTTCAAAATCAACCACTTCTGAAGCAGAAGTCCCCAAGCCGTCAGTACTGACGAACACTAAGCCCGAAACCGCCAATTTTGCGAAAGCACTCAATAGCACAGAAGAAGCAGTCATTGATTTATTCGAAAATACCGCCCCATCTGTCTGCTTTATCACGACTTCTAACGTCAGACGAGATTATTGGACTAGAAATGTCCAAGAAATTCCCCGCGGCACGGGTTCGGGATTCGTCTGGGACAAAGACGGCAATATCGTCACCAATTATCACGTCATCAAAGGTGCGGACAAAGCTCAAGTAACGCTAGCAGACCAGACTACTTGGGAAGCCAGCCTAGTCGGTGTCGCCCCCGAAAAAGACCTTGCCGTCCTAAAAATAGACGCACCCAAAAAAGTCCTAAAACCCATACAAACAGGTAATTCCAATCACTTAAGAGTAGGGCAATTTGTCATGGCAATAGGCAATCCATTTGGGCTCGACCAAACCCTGACCACTGGTGTCATTAGTGCTTTGGATCGAGAAATCCAATCCCAAACAGGGGCGCCGATTCGGGGAGCGATACAAACGGATGCTGCCATCAATCCTGGCAATTCTGGCGGCCCACTCGTCAACTCCAGCGGCAAACTGATTGGGGTAAACACATCCATATATAGCCCTTCGGGCGCATCCGCCGGGATTGGCTTTTCAATTCCCGCTAGCATTGTTACTTGGGTGGTTCCAGAGCTCGTCAAATATGGCAAGATAAAACGGCCTTCATTGGGCATTGAGTTGGCCAGTTCTATTCGTGGCGTCAATGGCGCTGTCATTTACCACGTGTATGAAGGCAGTAATGCGGAAAAAGCAGGTATCCGTCCCACCACGGTCGATAGATATGGTCGTGTCTATCTTGGAGATGTGATTGTTGGGGTCAATGACACCGAAATAAAATCCAATGATGACCTACAATTAGCCCTAGAGAACTATAATGCAGGAGATTCCGTAAAACTAGCCATCATCCGTTCAAATAAAGAAATAACAGTCGAAATCAAACTTGAAGAACCCAAATAAATGGCCGGTAATACCTTTGGAACACTACTCAAAATAACTACTTTCGGTGAATCTCATGGGCGTGCGGTGGGCGTAGTCATAGATGGTTTTCCGGCCAATATGCCCATTGATGTAGCCAAAATCCAAGATGCTTTAGATCGGCGGCGTCCAGGACAGTCGCACATCACCACGCAACGTAAAGAAACCGACCAAATCGAAGTGCAATCTGGCATTTTTGAAGGCAAAAGCACGGGAATGCCCATTACTTTAGCCGTTTTTAATCACGATGCCAAGTCCAAGGATTACAGCCACATAAAAGATGCTTTTCGACCGTCTCATGCAGACTTTACCTATCAATCCAAATACGGACATCGAGACTATCGCGGGGGTGGGCGTTCTTCTGCAAGGGAAACTTTAGCAAGAGTAGCGGCGGGTGCTTTGGTGGCTCAGTGGCTTGCGCCAAAAGGCATTTCAATCCAAGCCTATGTCAATCAAATTGGGCATATTGCCCTTCCACGCCCCTACACAGAGTTGGATTTATCCCTTACGGAAAAAAATATAGTTCGGTGTCCAGATCAAGTGCTTGCGCAAAAAATGATTCAGCTAGTAGAACAGACCAAGAAAAAGGGAGATTCTGTTGGTGGAATGATTACTTGCGTCCTAAAAGGCTTACCCGTCGGACTAGGCGAGCCCGTATTTGACAAATTACATGCGGAATTGGCCAAAGCCACTCTCAGCATCAACGCCTGCAAAGGTTTTGACTATGGCGCTGGATTTGATGCAGCATCCATGTATGGCACCGACCACAATGATGAATTTGTACCCAACCAACCCCACCCGACCACGAAAACCAATTTTTCAGGCGGTATCCAAGGGGGCATTTCCAATGGGATGGACATCTACTTCCGGGCTGCCTTCAAGCCTGTAGCCACCATAATGCATGACCAAAATTCTGTCGATAAAATGGGTAACCCCTTCATAATCAAGGGAAAAGGACGCCATGACCCCTGTGTCGTCCCTAGAGCCGTTCCCATTGTTGAAGCCATGGCTTGGTTGGTTATTGGGGATTTTTGGCTTCGGATGGGATAGGTTGAGTTTTTTGTATGAAAACTAGTGGTGATATCTTTTCACATTCTAACTAAACATTATAATAAGTCATCAATACAATTGAGTTATTTCTCTTCGCCTATAGTGAATTCTGGTAAATCTCCTTGAAAAAATTGAGTTGGTAGAATTTAAAGGAGCTGTTCTAGCGGGAACCGCAAAAGTTGAGTTACAGCCATTCGGTCATGCGAAAGACCAAAACTTAACCAAGTCTTGATATAAATCACCATATATTTAATATCTTTGTCATATTGCTCAGAATCTCCCTGATTTTGTGCAAACAAAACACCATCAAAACATGAGAATAACGACAATTTTTATTGTGGTCGCTGTATTATTCAGCGGTTGCCTTGAGTTTGACCAACCTTATAAGGTGCTGGCACCAGGTATTTGGCGTGTACAGATGCCTTTGATTCCCTACATTGCTCCGCAAGAACGTCGAGATGCGGCGCTTTCCACCGCTCAAGAACTTACGGAAGGCAAGCTGCCTTTTCTCCTAGAAGTTTTTAACCCTACCGAAGACTCGATTTACATCGAAATCATCAACGGTAAAGAGCGCATTCCCATCACAGACATACAATATGGTCGCAATCCTGAAACCGCTCGGGATACGCTACGAATCAATTTTCCGATTTATGATACCTACATCGTGGCTGATATTGATGGGAACAAAATGGATGGTTTTTGGCATGTAAGAAGCAAGAAAAACTACAAAATTCCTTTTTCCGCAAGGTATGGCAAAAATTATCGCTTCACCACTCTAAAAAAACAACCTGTCATGGATATTTCGGGGAGATGGCCGACCATTTTTTCGGCAGGGGACGATGAATATCAAGCCATTGGCGTTTTTCAACAAGACGGCAATCATCTCGCAGGCACTTTTATGACCGAAACAGGGGATTATCGTTTTTTAGATGGAACCATTCAGGCGGATAAGATTTACCTTTCTACTTTTGACGGAAGTCATGCCTTCCTTTTCGAAGGCAAGATTAATCCACAAGACACGACCATTACAGGTTCCTTTCGGTCAGGGACGCACTACCAGACGACATGGCAGGCTAAAAAGGATGATTCGATTGCCTTGCAAGACCCTGAAAAGTTGGTGCACGCCAAAGATTTATCGACTCCAGTAAATTTTACGATGCCCACGCCAGATGGTCGCCAGATTTCGCTGGATGACCCGACCCTTGCGGGAAAACCGACAATTCTACAACTGATGGGCACTTGGTGTCCCAATTGCCGTGATGAAGGCTATTTTTTAGCTGATTATTTCAAAAAGCATCCTGATTTGTCCATTAATGTCTTAGGTCTAGCCTTTGAGAAGTATGACGCTGTAAATAGAAATATGGCGGTCATTCAGAAATACAAGGAAGTACTGAAGATACCCTACGATATTGTTTATGCTGGAAAGCCAAAGAAGGAGCATATTTTGTCGATTTTTCCCCAATTGGACAATTTTATGGCGTATCCGACCCTGATATTCCTAGATAAAGACCGAAAAATCATCAAAATTCACACTGGATTTAATGGCCCAGCGACCCCTGAATATGCCCATTTCAAAAAGGAGTTTGAAAAAAATATCGAAGAATTAACTCAAAAGAATTAGCTTCTTTGATAAAAAACAGCATAAATATGCCAAAAGAAACAAATTCTAAATAATTGGCATATTTTATGAAAGGTAATAGTCAAGGTTAAGCATAATACATACCCCATGAGAAACCCATTAACAATACTATACCATAGTGACAACTATTTGGATGCCCAACAAATCGCCGATGATTTGAGTGGATATAATATAGATTTAACGCCCTATACTGAAAAGGATTTTAAGTATCATATTTTAACATTCCTTGAGTCTTTAGAACACCCTGTATTATTGTTGCTTTCGTATAATTGGCTGAGAAGCGGCGAGTGTCTATATCAGTCTTTACCTGGATTAAAAGCTCTACTTGATAATAAGAAATTGTTTATCACCACCGTTGATGGGATTGAAAAAGAAAACGGTGTATCTAAGCGAATCCCCACTGAAATCGATAAAATACGAGACGTCATCCCTTACATGAAGT
>CAYTLX010000229.1:0-4373 GCA_964438645.1 uncultured Saprospiraceae bacterium
CGCTTGTAAGGGGAATAAGAAGGGGTTGATGAATGCGATAAATAGGAAATTTTGCGGCATCTTGGAAGCGCATAGCCCCAACAAAAAAAGCAACCTTTACAGGTTGCTTTCGTGTGATCCCGCTGGGGCTCGAACCCAGGACCCCTTGATTAAAAGTCAAGTGCTCTACCAACTGAGCTACGGAATCATTGCGAAGAAAACAAAGGAACACCTTCGTGTATTACTTCCTAAGCGGATGCAAAGATAGGATTATTTTTTAAATAAAAACACCTTTTTGATTTTTTTTGAAAAAAATTTCAAAAGCAACTGTTTAGGCGCCCTATTTTAGGCAGAAAATAGGTGGCAAAGGGCATTTTATGGCAAAAATTTGCGTGTACTTAAACAGTTACAAATTATTTTCTCTTGAACTTTGCTTCCACGGCTTCTAGCTTCACACCGATAAAATCTTCTAATTTCATCTTGGCAATCGTCAGCATTTTATTGGCTTTAATCCGACTTTCTATGGCATTATTTAGCGTAAGCGACGCACTCAGTACATCATCCAGCCCTACCCGCTTATCGCCAGACTGAAAAAGTTGATTCATCAAGTCATAGCTCGCTTTCATGTCTGATTCAGATTTATAGCGCAATTTTAGGATTTCGATGGTCGTGAGATACTCTTGATACATCTGAATAATCTGCCCACGGATGTCTTTTTTGGCTTGTTGAGTCAAGGATTCAGCCATGATCACCTTTCTTTGCGCTATTTTCTTTTTGTTAGGCGTATCAAATATAGACCCCAAGTTAAAGACAGCACTAAAATTATATTTAGGATAAAAAAGGTTACCCGCAGCTTTTGGGTTAACTTCGTTTACGCCTGTTAAATCGTTTTTGATAGAATCACTGGCAAAACTAAACTCATTTGCATTTATCCTAAGACCAATATCTCTCCACCAACCGCGTTTAGCAATCTTAACTTTTTCCTTCGCGATAACTTCTTCTTGAAAAAAGTTATCGTTTGCTGGGTTATTTAGCCAAGCCAGATTAGCCATATAACTCATCAAACCAGCTTCTTCGATGGCCAGTGGATATTCTAGTTCTTCTTGTGCTTTCGCAAAAAAGACCCACATCACCATGCACGCCATCAAAAAGTATCTAAATCTGTTCATAATTATTTTTTTAGATGTCACAATAAGAACGCTAGTTCTTTTTTTATTCAATTAGCCCCCAAATTTGGCATCCTTTCGGTTGATTATTCCATTTACACCGTCAAGCATTATCGGTTTTTATGATATTTCACATAATATTCGTCAAAATCTTTTAATCGGACACCAATGGCCAAAAGTATATTAAAAAACAAACTTGTAGGCAAAATCACAATACTTTCCTGCGGAAAATTTGAAATAATCAAAATAAAGAAGACCAAATTAATCCCTAAATAAAAGGATTTGATCTTGGGATCCTTCACCAAAAAGTAGTATTTCAGCATATAATACATGGAAACCGCCAAAAAAAGCATATAAATAAACAAACCGACATAGCCTAATTCGGCCGCAATTCGAATAAAACCACTATCGTGGGCAAAATCCGCCATCCATGAATCACTATTAAATCTCTTGCCCCACTCTCCAATACTAGCCAATCCCCAGCCAAAGGGATTTTCTCGCAAGAAGGGCTGTACAAATTCTTGATGTTCTAGACGTATTTGGACAGAAGCATCATTGGTAGAAAAAGACGACTGCATCCGATATATCACCCCACTTCCTGTTGATTTCAACATAAATACCGTCCCAAGCATAAAGAAGCCCAAAACGCCTATCAACGTCTTCTTATTGACTCGTAGGATTAAATAGTATATCGCCCCTATGGGTATCAACGCCACTGGAGTTCTGGAACCGCCATAAGCATTCGCCAACATCATCACCGCAATCGCAACCCCACCAAGTATCTTCTTCCTTTTAGAAAAAGGCCCCGTCATCAATGCAACAATAAAGAAGGTGATATAAACAAAAATGATTCCCATTGTCGTTGGATCCGAAAATACTGAAAATACACGCAGACGCCCCCATTGGTAGATCAACATAAAACGCAACGGGTCAGAGTGTAACCAAGCCATCTCCGCCGAGCTAAAGCCAATCCACTCTTGCTTTAATCCATACAGACCAGACAAGACGGTAAGCCCTAGAATGACCTTGACATAATATTTGGCATCATCAAAATTCTTTACGGCATACGCCATCACAAAATAAATAAAGGTAATGCCCGCCATCGGGCGTACCGCATACAACCATCCAATCCTAGTCGCTGCGACTGGATTCAATACGGCAAATATATTATAAAGCATCCAAACCGTAATAAATACCGTTATCGGATGATGAAAAGGCTTAAAATTTCGTTCTTTAATCAGCCGCAACATGAGACTAATGCCAAGCAACAACAGAATCCCATCATTCAGGATGCCCACTGGTGCTGAAATAAACTTGGTGATTTCGTCTGTAAAAAAGCCAATGACAATGATTACTGTGATGCCAAACTTAAAGTCCCCGACTATCCCCACAAGCATTGGGATGACCATCAGTGCGGCTAGTATTATAAGTCCAAATTTTACTCCATAGACAGTGGTCACATAAGCCATTAAGGCACCAGCCAATATCAATAGTAAATAACCTAGCGGGTTATTCAGCTTTTGGCTAAAAATAGCTCTACTCAGAAAGTTCGCTTTGATTCTATTTGATACTGATTTGGCCATTGGCTAAAAGAAGTAAATTTTTAAGGCAAAAGCAATTAATGCCAAGATGACTGCGACAAAAGCAATCAAAAATTGTGCTTTCTCTTTGGTCGGCAACGTATCAATCCCCCCATATTTATGGTCTGTCTCGTGTTCTTCTATCATAATGCAGTGGCATTTTTTCTATTCAAAAAACCTTTTACTAAGCTCGGCAACCCTTTATAAAACTCAAAAGTATATTTAAAGATACTCAAAAAATTCACCCCTACCCGCTTATTCAGATACATCTGCTGAAAAAACAGCATAATTAGATAACTCGCTAATACGGCGTAAGCCGCACCTATGACATCAAATTGCTTAATCAGGATATAATTTAACGTCAAATTTAACAAGCCCCCTGACAAGGTATATAAAAAATTGATTTTGGGCAAGCCAATAGAATCCAAAATGGTTCCAAATTGAACCGCAAAAGGGGTAATTAGAGCAAACAACACCGTAATTCGTAAAATATTGACCGTTTCAAAATAAGCTTCTCCTGCCAAGATGCCAATCACAAATTTTGGAAATATCAAAACGAATAGGGCAAATGGAATTAAAATGGCCACAATAATACCCACAACCCGCTCATATAAGACCTTCACACCGCCCATACCCTCCCGCTCCAAAGCTCTTGCGGATTGTGGAAATACTACGCCTGCCGCAGCCATTCCTGGTGCTTCAATCATCAATGAAATCTTATTGGCCACATCAAACAACGCTGATGCTGCCGGTGTCATTAAATTGCCTAATAACAAAACAGAAGATTGTTTGTGTATCGACGTGGCAATGTTGGAGCCAAAAACAAACTTTCCAAACCCCAGCAATTCATACACCCAATCCTTATCCAATTTGTGTGACCAATAGAAATATTTTTTGGCAAAAATAATAGAAACCAATGTCCCAAAAAAGGCCGCAATTAGCTGCATCCTGACTAAATCAATCAAAACCACTTCGTCCCCACGGATAAAGTGATACAAATTATAGCCAAAAAACAAACCATATCGCACAAAAGAGCTCAAAAATATACCCCTAAAATCCAAATTGGCCTGTTGAATATAATTGGCGGTAAAAAAGGGAATCAAAATAAAGGTCGTCAAAATATAAACCCACAATAAGGTTTTCAATTGTGGAGCATGAAGAACATTTTCTAAAAAACCCGCCCCAAAGAAAAGCAACAATCCAATCACAATGGTAAAGCCAACATTTATTGAAAATGACGCCCTAATAATTTGTCCGTGTTTATCTTTGGACTCAGTGGACAAAAATTTTAATAACGCATTTTGCAACAAACCCGCCCTAGGGACTTCTATAAAAGTAGCGGTGATAACCATAAACACAATCCATACCCCTACCGTCGGCTTGTCTAAGATTCTAAAAAGAATCATCATCGAGCCCATCCCAAAGCCTAGCTTAGAAAGAAGATCTAGCATAGAAAGCGCGCCCGATTTCAACCAAAACGATTTAGACGGTGAGTCAGATTTCATTTACTTTATTTTTTGATAACGAAACTATATACAAACGATTTGTATATGGGTATAAACTAGTCAATACTTTTAGCATCTACGCCATTGAGTATAGCGCCTACATGCTCATCGCCTAAGGACTTTAGGTAAACACTAGCTTATTT
>CAYTLX010000230.1:0-4368 GCA_964438645.1 uncultured Saprospiraceae bacterium
CCCTAGTGTAGCCATAGTGCCACTAAACTATAGGCTTCAGAAGAGTTGAATAAGTTTTATCATTAACTGAATACATTGTCTAATGAAAAATGTTTTATCGGCTGTACAGCCAACAGGTGACTTACATATTGGTAATTATTTTGGAGCCATTCAAAACTGGGTGCGTCTCCAAGCCGATTACAATTGCACTTACGGAGTCGTTGATTATCATTCGATGACTGCGCCTTATCAGGCTGATAAGTTGCGGGAGAATACTTGGAAGATGGTTTTTCAGTTATTGGCGACAGGAGTGAAGCCCGAAAACCTGTTTATCCAATCTTTGATTCCAGAACATACGGAGTTATCATGGATTTTGAGCTGTGTTACTTCTTATGGGGAGATGACTAGGATGACACAATTCAAAGACAAATCAGACCAAATTGCAGGTAAAGATAAAAGTGCGTTTATCTCCGCTGGATTATTTATGTATCCTGTACTTCAAGCGGCAGATATTTTGATGTATCGTGCTGATTATGTGCCAGTTGGAAAGGATCAGGAGCAGCATTTGGAGCTTTCGCGAAATATAGCCCAACGTTTTAATCATCAATTTGGACAAGAATATTTTGCGCATCCAGAGCCACTGTTTACCGCTACACCCAAGATAATGTCCACTGCCGAACCTACTAAAAAAATGTCCAAAAGCCTTGGTGAAAAACATTATATCAATGTCTTTGGTGATGAAGCACGTACCCGTAAACAAATACGTAGCGCTGTTACCGATGCAGGCGATACGCCTGATGGCACGATGAGTCCAGGCGTAAAAAATCTCTTTGAAATCTTAAAGGCTTGTAATGCGACGGATGTTTATGACTCCCTAATGCAAGATTATAAAAACGGTTCTTTGCGGTATGGCGACTTAAAACCAGCGGTAGCAGATGTATTAGTAGGAGTATTGAATCCAATTCGGGATAGCTACCAAGAAATTTTGGGCAACCGAAAAGCCACCAAAGAAATGATTACGGCTTCTTCTTGGGAAATCAGAAAAACAGCTCAAAAGACCCTGAAAGAAGTTCGGTCTATTGTGGGTTTACCCAAGCTTCGTTATTAATTGGTTGGCTGACTGGTTTTGGGCAACCTTGGGAACGTTCCCGCTAGAATTTTTAGGCGGTATCTTTATTCGGCTGTAGGTGGTTTTGGGGCAATTTTCCAGAAGTTAATATCCTAGGGCGGTTAATGTTGTGCAGTCGCAGGCTCAAGAATGTCTGCATTTACAAAAAGGTAAGTTTTTCCGGTAGGTGAAGAGTTGTCATAAATCAAAATGGTCACCCCCTTATCCTTTTGAATTTTATTGGTGTCAATGCTTAGCATGAGCGTATTCGAATCATTTTTCAGCAATGGCTCTGTGGGTATTTGAGTCGTAACACAATTGCAATTGGATTGAATATTCTGAATAACATAAGGTACGTCCGAGAAGTTAGTGTGTTTGAACGGAAGAAATAGGATGTCTCCTTTGGTGACATTGGCCAATTCATATTTTGAATTAGTCCAAACAACATTCGCTTTGGGTTTTTCTAGTTTCCGTTTCTTTTTATTGACAGGTTCGTCTTGGAGCTTAAGGGCATAGTTGACGAGTCGTGCCAATTGCTCTTCTGTTAGCTGATTAGCTATTTGGGACAAATCAGTACGGAGTACTTTATGGGTTTGGGCATGGACAAAAAAAGGCACCATGCATAGCATAGCTAGGACAAAGAATTTGAGTTTCATAGGTTGCGGTTGTGTGCGCCGCTAAGCGTTAACGAAATGGTTTCCAAGTATGAACTTAGGTACTTTGTCTTTTAGGGTTGCGCAAAGATAATAAAAAAAGGTGTATATATCAAATAAACATGATATATACACCCTTCGTTAACAGATTATAACAACTATTTTACAAAAAGTAATTGTTATGCAGTGATATTGATTGATGATGCGCTATACGTCAATATTTGCATACTGTGCATTTTCTTCAATAAACTGCCTTCTTGGCGGCACTTCTTCGCCCATCAACATGGTGAAAGTTCGATCTGCATCAATGGCATCCGTGATGGATACTCTTTTTAGGATTCTGGTGTCTGGATCCATAGTAGTTTCCCACAATTGCTCTGCATTCATCTCTCCAAGACCCTTATACCGTTGAATTTTCACGCTGTCATCTTTGCCTTTGCCAAGGTGCTGTACGGCTGCTTTGCGTTCATCGTCATCCCAACAGTACTGAAATTGCTTTCCTTTGGATACGCGATAAAGCGGTGGTGCGGCGATGTAAATGTATCCATTTTCAACAAGAGATTTCATATATCTAAAGAAGAAGGTCAATAGTAAAGTCTCGATATGGCTACCATCGACATCCGCATCACACATGATGATGGTTTTGTGATACCGGAGCTTTTCGGTATTAAGAATACGTTGTCCGTCTTTTTCTTCGATGCTGACGCCTAGCGCTGTGAAGATGTTTTTAATTTCTTCATTTTCATAAATTTTGTGCTCCATGGCCTTCTCGACGTTGAGAATTTTTCCCCGCAAGGGCATAATGGCTTGAAACATACGATCCCGACCTTGTTTGGCCGTTCCCCCCGCTGAATCTCCCTCAACCAAGTAGATTTCGCAATCTTCTGCATTTTTGGAAGAGCAATCGGATAGTTTACCGGGTAGGCCGCTTCCTGTAAGGACGTTTTTACGTTGAACGAGTTCTCTCGCTTTGCGGGCAGCATGTCTCGCCGTTGCGGCAATAATGACTTTGTCAAAAATCCGCTTGGCTTCTTGCTTATTCTCTTCGAGATAATAATTAAGGTGTTGGGCAACCGCTCTGGAGACGATACCTACGACTTCGGAATTTCCTAATTCTTCTTTAGTTTGTCCCTTGAATTGTGGTTCAGGTACCTTTACAGAAATGATGGCTGTTAGGCCTTCCGCAAAATCTTCTCCCGAGACTTTGAATTTTAGCTTTTTGAAATAGCCATTTTCTTCACCATGTTTTTTGAAGACCCTTGTCAATGCTCTCCTAAATCCGCTGACGTGTGTGCCCCCTTTTTTGGTGTTGATGTTATTAACGTAAGAGTAGATATTTTCGGTGTAAGCCGTGGTGTATTCCATGGCGACTTCGATTTCTACATGGTCATCTTTTCCAAGAATGTGAATCGGCTTAGATGTGATGACCGTTTTATTTTCATCAAGGTACTGTACAAATTCACTTAGTCCACCTTCAGAGTAAAATTCTTCAAATCTTGGTTTGCCGTCGATTATCTCACGTTCGTCGGTCAAGGTGATGCGCAATCCACTGTTTAGGTAGGATTGCTCACGTAGCCTATGCGACAAGACATCATAGAGAAACTGATCGGTCTCCATAATGGTCAAATCGGGCTTAAAGGTAACTTTTGTGCCTGTTTTGTCAGATTTACCCGTTTCCTTTACAGGATAAAGCGGCTTTCCTTCGCTATATTCTTGCTGAAATGTTTTTCCTTCTCTGTTGACTTCGACTAATAAGTGAGCAGAAAGTGCATTGACACAACTCACCCCAACTCCGTGTAGTCCGCCAGACACCTTGTACGTGTCTTTGTCGAATTTACCACCTGCGTGGAGCACGGTCATTACGACTTCTAGCGCAGATTTACCGAGTTTTTCATGCATGCCTGTCGGAATACCACGCCCATCATCGGCTACGCTTAATCCACCATCTTTATGAATGATGACATCAATAGTGGAGCAATGCCCAGCCAAATGTTCATCAATAGAGTTGTCAACGACTTCATAGACAAGGTGGTGTAAGCCATCAATGTCTGTGGTGCCAATATACATTCCAGGTCGTTTTCTTACGGCTTCGAGCCCTTCTAACGCTGTAATGTTACTGGCACTATACGCTTGTTTTTTGTCTTCTTCTTTTGCCATGTTTCATTTTATTTAGGAATCTGAGTTTGTATGATAACCTACCCAGACCAGCTACAAAGGTACTAAAAAAGCTGGTTTTTTGCTAATCCTAGCTGTTTTTTTCTGCCTGATTTGAGTTTGCCTAGGTTAGTAAGGATATCCGCCTTGATTTGAAGCTAGTTTTTAGCGTTCCAGACCCCCAATGAACGATTTTATTCGGTTTTTTGGTGTCTTCGATTGACCTTTATTTCTTTTTTGCTTACCGAAACGTTGGATTTTGCTTTAGATTGTTATTCGTAAAGTATTGATTATCAGATGTGTGTAGCAATGTGGGCGTAACCTTTGATTGACTTTGGCATTGGTCAGGGTTGATTTGTTCATTTTAGGGCTAATTTGCGGTAATTATAAACAGCTACAGAACATTATTTTTGTAGTCTAAAATTAAGACGATGAAAAAAATACTACTTGTTATTCAGATGATTTTGGGCTTTG
>CAYTLX010000231.1:0-4358 GCA_964438645.1 uncultured Saprospiraceae bacterium
AAGTCCCAAATAAAAAGGAAAACGCCTAGTCAAATTTGGGGGTGGATACGCTCACTCCCAAATAAACCACCCCCAAAAAAAAGCACCTTCAAATAACTTGAAGGTGCTTTTTACTATTGGGTTCAGGTCGTCAAACCGTCATACCGATATGTCGCTATACCGTATCTTATTGCTTAATAAAACGGACGGTCTCCACGAAGTTACCGTTAGCCACTCGAGCAAAATACTGCCCATGAGCAAAAGCGACGGCATCAATTTCCATACTAGTAGAGCCAGCTTCAATCGCGGCATCATACACCTTCTGTCCCACTAAGTTAAATATAGTCACACGTCCAACAGTCTCCATTGGCTCCAAGCTCAATGTCATGATGTCTTTCACTTGTGTAGGGCGGATAGTGGTTGTACCTGTTCCCTTAAAGTCCACGCTGACCACATCAAAAGTCTCTGATTGACCGTCATAGTCGGTTTGTGCTAGGCGGTAGTAGTTCGTACCACGCATCGGTGTCTTGTCAAAAAACGCATACCGTTGAGTCGTCGTGCTATTACCAGCTCCTAGGACCTTGCCGATAGCTTCAAAACGCTGACCGTTAGTTGAACGCTCTAGGGTGAAGTAGTCATTGTTGATTTCTGTGGCCGTCTCCCAAGTTAGGGATACTTGGTGGGATCTTGGAGTGGCAGAGAAGGATGTTATGTCTATTGGGAGGGGTGCATATGCATCCCAACTTAAATCATCAATTACAATTCTTTTACCACCGGTAAGATTTTTTATTTCAACAGTAATGTCTCCAGTAACATTAACTACTTGAGAAAAAACAGCTGTTGTTGTTGCAGAAACCGTTATATTAGAACCAACTTGTGCTCCATTTACATAAACCTTCATTGTGGAATTTCCAGAGAAAACTCTTTTGTAATTAAAAGTTAATGTTCCACAACCACCTGGTACTGGAGTTGTATTTTTCACATAGCCAGTATTTCCCCGAATGGTAATAGCCTTTCCAGTTAAAGTCTGATCTGAACGAGAATTAGTTGCTTTCCAAGGCACGCCATTGTCACCAATCCAAGTTCTTGTCTGATAAGAACTAGTACTACTACCATTTGGCACATTGGAAAATGTTTCATTCGCTTGTGAATATATCTGGTGGAAAAAAAAGGTCATAAACACCCCAAAAAGTAAAAATTTCTTCATTGTTATTGATTTAGAAAGAAGTTAGAAAAAGTTTGAATAGGTCGAAGATAAGGCATTGGAGAGTATAAAACAAAAAATAAATGTTAAAAAAATGTCAAGTTTTAAGCAAAAGTGACAGGGCATTTTTTTTAGTTGCGTAAGTTATTTGTTATCAAGGGGTTGTGATAGGTGGTATCCATCCGCAAATTTGAGCTGGTATGGTTCCTTTTTTGGGTATTTGGGCAAATTGGGCTATCGCACCGCTCAAAACTCACCAAGCCACCAAAGAAAAAAAAGAAAATCCTATTCATTTTTATGAAAAAACAAAATCACTCAAAGTCCCAGATAAAACACCTAGAAAGACCAAAAAAAACTATCTTTGCCCCAAATACTCGACCATGCAAAAACTCCTAGTAGCCAACCGTGGCGAAATCGCCCTGCGCATCATGCGAACCGCCCAAAAAATGGGGATTCAGACGGTTGCCGTCTATTCGGAAGCGGATCGAAATGCCCCTTTTGTACTCTTTGCGGATGAAGCCTATTTATTGGGGCCGCCGCCTTCTAATCAATCTTATCTCTTAGGAGAAAAAATCATTGATATTGCGCTAAAAGTAGGTGCGGATGGTATTCATCCTGGTTATGGATTTTTGAGTGAGAATGCTATTTTTGCGCAAGCAGTGACCGATGCAGGGATTAAATTTGTAGGCCCGAGTCCACATGCTATGCGGATAATGGGGAGCAAATTAGCAGCCAAAGAAGCCGTAAAAGGATATGATATTCCGATGGTACCCGGGACCGATACTGCGGTGACGGATATTGCAAAAGCGAAACAATTGGCGGATGAGATGGGTTATCCAATCCTTATCAAAGCATCCGCAGGAGGGGGCGGCAAAGGGATGCGGGTGGTGGAAAAACCAGCCGATTTTGTGGCGATGATGGAGCGTGCGCAGAGTGAAGCGAGAGCGTCGTTTGGGGATGATGCGGTTTTTGTGGAGAAATATATCGTCTCACCGAAGCATATTGAGATTCAAGTCCTTGCGGACAAACAGGGAACTACATTACATCTTTTTGAGCGGGATTGCTCGGTTCAGCGGCGTCACCAAAAAGTAGTGGAAGAAGCACCGAGCGCCATACTCACTCCTGAATTGCGCCAGCGGATGGGCGAAGCAGCCGTCAATGTCGCCAAAGCTTGCCAATATGAAGGCGCTGGAACGGTCGAATTTTTGGTAGATAAAGACCATAATTTTTACTTCCTAGAAATGAATACCCGACTCCAAGTAGAGCATCCCGTGACGGAGATGATTACGGGTTTGGACTTGGTCGAACAACAAATAAAAATAGCCGATGGGCATCCTTTAGATTTTGCGCAAGCAGACCTAAAGATTCATGGTCACGCCTTTGAATTGCGAGTATATGCCGAAGATTCCGCCCATGATTTCTTGCCGAGTACAGGCACATTAACCACTTACCAATGTCCTGAAGGAGAAGGAATTAGAGTGGATGATGGATTTAGGGAAGGGATGGAGATACCCATTTATTATGACCCGATGATATCTAAATTGGCGGTATGGGCTCCGACCCGAAAAGCAGCTGCCAAAAAGATGTTGCAAGCGATACATGACTATAAAATTGAAGGGATAGAGACGACATTGCCTTTCGGAAAATTTGTATTTAATCATCCCGCTTTTTTGAGTGGAGATTTTAATACGCACTTTGTCAAAGATTTTTTCTCGAAAGAGCAGGTGGATAAGCAAAATGAAGTAGCAGCAGGCCTTGCGGCAAAAATGGGACTGTGGTTGTATCTGAAAGAGAAACGGAAGTTGAAAGTTTGATTTGGGGCGCTCCTTCGTCGCTGTTAGTGCGCTCCCTACGGTCGCTGTTGGTGCGCTCCTTCGTCGCTGTTGGTCTTTGGTGCTACCGCAGCGACTTGCCCTAACGACATGCTTCCGCGTCGTACACGTCGTAGATGTAAGCCGCTGCGGTAGCACCAAAAGGGCGAAGCCCGCACCAAAGACCAACAGCGACCAAAGAGCGCACCAAAGACTAACAGGGCGTAGCCCGAACCAAAGACCAAATAAAAAAAAATGAAAAAACCAGTAGTAGCCATAGACGGACATTCCGGTTGCGGAAAGAGTACTTTAGCCAAAGCTTTAGCGAAGCGCGTCAATTATTTATACATTGATTCGGGGGCGATGTATCGGGCTATTACGTGGTATTTGTTGGAGAAGAAAGTGGATATTACTGATGAAGAGCAGGTGGCCAAAGCCATTGAACCGCTAGAAATTACTTTTGTCCCCGCAGAAAATGGTAGCCACGTCGCTGTCAATGGCCAAGATGTAGAAAAATATATCCGCTCCCTAGAAGTGTCTAATGCGGTCAGCCCCGTCGCTGAATTAAAAGTAGTCCGGGACAAATTAGTCGCTTTGCAGCAAAAAACAGGCGAAAAAGGGGGCGTCGTCATGGATGGGCGAGATATCGGAACGGTCGTTTTTCCCCATGCCGAACTAAAAATATTCCTGACAGCAGACACTGAGACTAGAGTCGCTAGACGGGTCGCAGAGTTTTTGAAAAAAGGCAAAAACGTGTCTTTTGATTCGGTCCGAGAAAATCTAACCCGACGAGACCATATCGACTCTACCCGTGCCATTAGCCCTTTGCGGCAGGCGGATGATGCTATTGTGATCGATAATTCGCATTTGACTCGGGAGGAGCAGTTGGATAAAGTGGTTGAGTTGTTGAGGGAGTTGAAAAGTTGAGTCGCTTCGCTGGTTGAGCGCTTGCTGGTTGAGAAGTTGAATGCTACCGCCCGACGTTAAAACGTACCACCCAATATCCCAAAAGTGACGCAGGAACGCCCTAAAAGCGAAGCGCCCTAATTTTCTAAAACCAAATATTCGCTACAAATTTCTTGGAGACTTCGCCAAAGTTAAGTACCTTCACGCTTTATTTTTGCGCAAGCAATCGAATCCAAAAAGTAGCTCCATGCAAATAGATATTCAAGGTCTCCAAGATTTTTTTACAGAAAAAGAACTGTCTCGGATGACTGTGTTGACAGAAGCCGTCAGTAATGACTTGGCCAAGGGGAAGGGGGCTGGTGCGGAGTTTACAGGCTGGCAGAACTTGCCGACTAAATACAATAAAAAAGAGTTTGAACGGATCATTAAGGCCGGACGGCGAATCAAGCGTAATTCTG
>CAYTLX010000232.1:0-4357 GCA_964438645.1 uncultured Saprospiraceae bacterium
CGTTGATATCCTTGAAGTTAGAAATGCCTAGGTTGATGTTAATGGCGTGTCTGAAATTGGTATTTGCCCAGTGATAACCTGTATTAAGCATGGCGTTAGTGGTTGATAAGGCAAGTCTTAGTGTATCTTCTAATTCGACATAACCAGCTCTTTGGTCGGTGCTCATATTATTGTAAATCGCATTTAGGCTAAAGCCTTTGGGATGTAGATAGCTAAGTTGGACGCTTCCAATTTTGCGCAAGTTGGTGGCTCGACGAATTTTGGAAAGGTTATTTTCTTGGAGCCCGCCCTTGAGTTTGATTCGGAGTTGTTTTCTAAATAGTTTGGTAGAGAAATGGGTCGTAAAATTTTGGTAGTCAGTGACCATATAGTAGATGCTAAGTGATTTGAAATTTTGATCGATACGTTGATATTCGACGCCAAGGTTAAAAGGTTTTAGTTGGAGGTTTGCTTTGAGCTTGCCTGCGGTGCCCCAGCGAGTGGATAGATTGGTTTTGATGATTTTGTTTATTTTATAAAAGGCATCAGGTAGATCCAGCGTATCTGAAATGGTTGCTCGTGCATCGGCAGTATGCAATGAACCCGCAGTTTCTGCAGCAAGAAAAAAATGTTTAAATAGGCGAAGTCTAAGATTTACGCCCAATACGATATTGTCTTGTGGGATGAGTCTGATGTGGTCACCAATCATCGGAATAGCGGAGTCGAGTTGGTCTTTTACTTTTACAGCAATAATATCAAAACCACTATTTTTACCCAAACCTATTTTTACGCCCTTCATTCGCCTTGTATAAGTATCTACTGGCGTTGCACCATAGACCAAACTATCCCTTTTGGCATATAGGTTTTCTAATTTTCCCGTAAGGGCCGCAATGTAAAATTTTCCAGGCGTTAATTCTATCCCTACCCCCTTAAACTGTCTCCCTGCAAGCGTAAATGAAGAGAAATTTATAGACCGATAACCTAAATGCGTTTTTATCCACTTGTAATTAGGGCTGACTCCATACCGATTGAAAGGGTGATTGTAGCTAAATTTTTGGTCGCTATAAGTAAAGGAAAAAGGAAACGCAATATTATAAATAGTCAAACTCGGAGCTCCAGAGAGCGCATAAGAAAAAGGGCTTTGCCGATTAGGTCCAACACTGTTACTATACGTATTGGAAGATATGGACAGCCCCCCAGAAAATTGAATAGGCTGGGGTTTTTGTGCATGGATGTTTTGGGCATCCACCAAATGGGATACCATTAGCAAAAGGAATAGATAGATAATTTTATTCATCTTCTGTTTTTTGAGATGAAGCGAAATAAGCGTTAGTGGTAGGTAAGGGAAACCTATTCGGTCATTCAATAGGGAATATTGAATGATGCGTTTTGTTTGAAAATGTACCGCAAAGTTAGGTGTGTCTTAGTGTATTTGCTTTGAATTTGTATAGATGGTATGATATAGTTTGTAGGTAGCCAAAATTACCAACATTTCATATACGGAACATTTGGCATCGACTAAATGGGAGAAAAACAACGTGAATCACAGTAGTGTTTTTCTCAATCTATCCCCAAAATCTTATGCAATTGTACAGAAATTTTCCAGCTTGGATGTGCCTTGCAGTACAGGATAGACTCGTGCGTATGGGCTTTGATCCAGTGCCCATCCATCGGTTGCAAGAAAAAGTGGTCAAAATCTAAATGCTCCACATCCTTTGGCATCATTCCTTTTTGTGGAAACACTAGCTTCATTTCATGACCTTGTGTCAAAACAAGGGTCGTATGGGCCTTGGGGCTTACACATATCCAATCAATTCCTTTGGGCGCAAGCTGAGTGCCATTGGTTTCGACGGCTATGTAGATGTTATTTTTCCGCAAGGCATCGGCAAGCGCTTGATCTAGTTGGAGTAAGGGCTCACCACCTGTACAGACGATAAATGGTTGGCTAGCATCAGGCCAAAGTTCTTTTATTTTTTGCGTAAGCTCAAGCGAAGTGTAGTGCCCACCATTTTGACCATCTGTTCCGATAAAATCGGTATCACAAAATTGGCAGATGGCTTTTTTTCGGTCTTCTTCTCGCCCTGTCCATAGATTACAGCCTGTGAAGCGCACAAAGACCGCTGGGCGACCTGCGTGGAAGCCTTCGCCTTGAAGTGTGTAAAAGATTTCTTTGATTTTATAGCGCTTCATTGTTCTCTTTCCTTTTGCAGCTTTGGTAGGCTAACGGCCGATCCTTTCTATCGTAGCCGAACGACCGTTCGGCTTTACATGCCACGTTTACAGTTGCTTTTCGGCATGATAGGACGAGCGAACGAGTGGGCCACTTTCGACCCATTTAAACCCTTTATTTAGGCCGACTTCTTTGTATTCTGCAAAGACATCTGGATGGACAAATTCAGCGACGGCGACGTGCATTTTGGTGGGTTGCAAATACTGCCCAATAGTCAAGATGTCGCAGTCCTGCGCCCGCAAATCATCCATTAGTTCGAAAACATCGTCTTTGGTCTCTCCCAATCCGACCATGATGCCGCTTTTGGTTTTTCTACCGAGTTCTTTAGTGCGTTTGATTTGTTCTAGGCTACGTTCGTATCTTGCTTGTGGGCGAATTAAGCGGGACAACCTTTTGACTGTTTCCATATTGTGAGAGACGATTTCTTGGTTGCCTTCCACCATTCTTGCGAGGGCATCCCATTGGGCTTTGACATCTGGGATAAGGGTCTCAATGGTCGTTAGTGGGGTTAATTCTTTTACAGCCATGACGGTTTGGTACCAGATTTCAGCGCCTTTATCTTTTAGTTCGTCCCGATTTACGGAAGTGATGACGGCATGTTTGACCTTCATGATTTGGATGGCTTGGGCAATTCTTTGTGGCTCTTCGGTGTCGTACTCGGTGGGTCTGCCAGTTTTGACGGCGCAAAAAGAGCAAGAACGTGTGCAGACGTTGCCTAAAATCATAAAAGTGGCGGTACCTGCCCCCCAGCATTCGCCGATGTTGGGGCAAGATCCGCTTTCGCAAATAGTATGCAATTTGAAGTCCGTGACGACATCTCGCACCTTTTTGTAGTCACTACCGATGGGTAGTTTTACTTTGAGCCAGTCTGGTTTTCTTTTGCTACTTTTGGGTGTGCAGGTCGTATCCTTCATTGTCTGTTTAGTAAGCTTGTCTAAGTTTGATTAACTCCGTTTACCCAACTGAAAATTGATGTAAAGGTTTAGGAAAAAGGGGTGATTTTTGGCGTCAATCATGATAGGTACTGCCTTGGGGTAAACATCAATCATGACACCCGCATCTACGGACTTGGAAGTCTCATCAAATGCGCCCCAGTCAAATAAAACCCCAACTCTCGCATGAAGTCCAGGCAATATTTTGGTTTCTCCGACCCCTTTCCAAAAGGGCGCAGCCCCCACAATCGCACGAGAATCCAGAAAAATAGCTCTATTTTCGATGCTATATTTCTCGGTTTTTATAGTAAACTCTTGTGGTAGGGCAGGGTCTATGCGTCTTTGTAGCTTTAGATAATAGGGTTTTAATAGACCCAAGGAGATGCCGCCCATATACTGCCAGCCGATAGCGACCCCTTTCGTTTTTGCTTTTTCGGTCAAATATCTTTTTTGCCCACGCATTAACCTTGCGGTAAAAAAAACATTTTTCTTGCCAAAGGAAAAGGGCTTCGCATTTCGAACACCTGTTGCGTCAGAAATTTGTTTATATTCTTTAGCATGTTTTAAGCGACCTAGTTCTAATTGCCAAAAAGGGGTCGTTTGGTAAGATTTTAGTTTTCCTTTTGAGTAGCCAAAGGAAAAGCCACTAGAATTAAAAGAAAGATTGATTGCTTTTTCTCTAGTGTAGATGAGTCCTTTGGTTTTTACGGGGCGTTTGTTTGCTTGCGCAAAAGAGACCATACTCAAGAAAAGTAACGAAAAGGTAAATAGATATTTAGCCATGCTTTTTTGTGTTTACGCTGGGGAGCGACAATTTTGAGCGTCTCTCATAGATTTGACAGCCTAAAACTGCAAAAAAAATAGGTAAAAGTCAAGAATTACCTAATGTTTTTGGCGAAGATGTCTAATATTAACCTAGATTTGCTCAAAAGCTGAGTTCAGATTATTTTTTGCGAAATTCAAAAAAGACTTCATTTCCTAGCCTAGGTTGGATAGAGAGCAAAGCAGGCTCTAATGTGATAAGGTCAAATTTTTCGTCAAAAAGCTCCTGATATTCTGCTACATTTCCGCCAAAAGGCGGTCCTTTTCTATCAAATTCAATACTGAATAGTAAACCCGCTAAGATGCCCTTAGGTTTCAATAATGTGGCCATTTTGTCCACATATTGCGGTCTTAGGCTTGGGTCTAGGGCGCAGAAAAAGGTTTGTTCGATGAT
>CAYTLX010000233.1:0-4329 GCA_964438645.1 uncultured Saprospiraceae bacterium
CTACCACAAAGGTAGCAAACCGAAGTACTACCACAAAGAAACAAAATATTTTTAGGAATACCTTAACAAATGGGAAATAAATCTATCTGAAAGGTTTATTAGGAGATTTTAATTGTGTAAGTTTTGGTCAAAATGCAAAAATGAGTGTAAATGATTGCATCATCTACACTCATTGCCGTAAGATACGAGTAAGCAATCTCTATTATTTTACAACCAAAAAGCTATCTTCAGCTTTAGCTATTTTTTTCACCACATCTCTAAAGGCTTTATACTGGTTGGGCATAATATCTTTGTCGGTATGGGTATTCACAATACGTGAGATCTTCACCAAGGAAGGCGACACTTTGGTCACTTTTATTTGGTAGTCAATAAAAGGTGAGTGTATATTGACTTCATCAGGCAGTTCCTTTATTGTTTTTCCATTTAGTTTGATGATCACATTAGACTCGTAGTAATCAAGACTTTCATACTTCCAATATTTCAAGGGAGTGACTCTTTCTTCGTCTGGAAATTTTTTGAGACGGGCAATCACATCCAAAAATGGTGGTTTAATTGCTTTGATTGAGCCAACGGATAACACTCCATTTTCGACTTCCAGTTTTGTCTTCATTTCGAAGACTTCATTGCGACCTTCTAACTCATTAAAACTATAGTCCGTCACTTTTACATTTTTGTCAAAGGCATTGGAGAAAAAATACGCTACTTCTTCCTTTGTTTTCTCTTTATTCATGCCTGCATAAGTACGTCGATAACTACCTGATGAAGCCCCAATCACCTTCAACTCTGTATCGACTATCAAATCATCATCCTTTACCACAACTGTTGTGTTTCTGATTAATTTATCCTTTTTTCCAGTGTTATCTATAATATGCGTCAACTCTTTGCCCACTGCTTCGCCACTATTATTAGGAATAACAAGTGCCTGTGAATTGTCCAAATTATTGGGTATATATCCAAAAGGCAGTTCATTATCTGTCAACTCCTGAAATAAAGGTCCATTAGGCAAATCAATTTTAATAATACAATGGTTAAACCCAATGGATGGCACTCTCATATTGTCTTCTCCATTATCCCTTGTATTAACCAAAACCAAATTGGTTTTCAATCCTGCTTTTTTGGCTAAAGTATAATAGAGTGTTGACAAATCTTTACAATCCCCCAATTGCGTACTAATGGTCTTCATCGGTTTTTGCGGCACATAATTACTTTGTCGAAATGAAATAGAGCTATACTTAATGTTTTCCCCAAGATACTCATAGATTGCTTCAGCTTTATCGACATCTGATTTAAAGTGCTTACCTGCAAATATTTCGTCATAGACTTCATCAATATTATAATTATCTTTAGTTCTTGGCAAAGCCAAATCTTTATACCAATCCGAAATGGTACTCCAAGAATCAACCGTAGAAACATATACAGCCTGTCCGACTTCTAAACCTGTCGGCATATACGGTTCGTCCTTTATTTTGGGGGGATCATTCAAAACCACCTCATACATATCAAAGTCATCAATCGATGTCTTCTTCATTGTTTTACTCATATTTACTTCCTTGATATTCAAGTGGTAACCTTTTGGTACAAATAACCGATAAGACACTTCTTTAGAAGGTACCCAGCTATTTAGGACATCTTCATCCCAAAATTCTTTCCGCAATTTTCCACTAGTATAAGTCTCCAACCGATATTCAAAATATACGGCATCCCCTACTTCCAAGGAAGGAAAAACAAATTGATTATAATTGGTTTCCGCTTCGATTCTTTGCCCATTCTTTTTAATGACTTCGGCTTTCACCACAATCAAGTTTTGGCGATAGCTATTGATACCAATAGTAGCTTCTTTCCAACGGTCAACACCAGCTTGGTTAAGGATTCTCAAGGCCAAATAAGAATATTCCATGTGCGTACCTTCCGGAAAAACGACAATATTTTTCTCATTAAAAAGATACTCATAGTTTTCATCTGATTTAGATTCTTCTTGTAGTTGTTTTTCTATGCTATTGTATTCTCTCTCTTTCGAGAAATAAGATAATAATGGTTTTTTATTTTGTTTTTCTCTTAATTTTTCGCGCGCATCAAACTGATTAGGATTAAACATAATGGTCTTTGCAAGTGCATCCTTTGCTTTATCTTCTTCTTCTAAAAATTCGTAAATCTTGGACTTATCGTCCCAATTACGTGCAGAGAAAGGGGCATTTTTCAAAATTTCATCAGCCATTGCCAGTGCTTTTTTATAATCTTTTTTGCTATAATAATATGATTCGAGCTTGTTTTTAAAGCTATTAACATAAGGAAAGTTTTTAATATATTTTTTTAAACTTTTCTCAAACTTATAACTACTCCCCTTCTCCAGATAAGCATCTAATAAGGTATTTACTAGCTGATTATTATAGTGTTTACGGAGGTGATTTTCCAAAAATGCAATTTCCGCTCCATTTCCTTGACCGACATCTTTTAGTACTCGATACTCAAGTGTCACAAAGTACGGTTCATTCGGATTCACCGAATAGGCAAAATTTACCGTTTCCATCAATTCTTGATACTTTTCTTTGGCAGCTTCCCACTTTATTTTATTCTCTAGGTACCTTGCATTTTCTTCTCCAACAAATCGGGTTTGTTTTCTTAAGAAGTCTTCTGCTTTTGAGTAATTTTCGTTCTCCATTTTTTTTGAAAAATCATAAAACGCAAAAAAGATATTATCTTCGTCATACTTTCTAAATTCGTCAATTTGACGTACAAGTTCCGTTCTATCATTCAGTGCGCTATAGTTCTGAACTAAAGCGAGATTGATTAAATAATTTTTGGGGTATTTTTTTTGCGCAAGCTTCAAGACTTTATTGGCTTTATCAAATTTTCCATTTCGGTTATAGATTCTGGCTAACAAGAACATATTGATAATATTCTCAGGCTCCGCCTTTATTTTTTGCTCAAAAAACGCTTCGGAAAAGTGTGGAATTGGCTGCCCCACATTGACATTTCTCCCTTTTTTATAGGATTTATAAGAAGCTGCTGATTTCAAATCACCCACTGGATACCAATGATTATCCAATAATCGAACACAAAATTCAGGTGTGGACGTCTTTGATGTATAGCCTATCTGTACCAAAATTCGATTCGCCCCCTTATTCAGCTTTACCTTTCTCTTCATATAATCCATTCCAGTATTCAACTCATCTTCTTCAGAAAGAACCAATTGATCATTCACCCAAATTTTCATACTTCCTGCGAAACCAATAGCCAGTACAACTTCTTGATTACTAGGACTTTCTACAAAAGACTGCGCAAAAGCCATCCCTGTCGATGAAGACAAATGTCTATACAAATTTACCCAAGGGCCGTGACCTATAGATTCTGGTATAAACCAATTAATATCCGCATTAACTTTTGACTTAAATCTTGCGTTATCTTGCGGATGGATGATAGGGGCATACTCTTTATCAAAGCCACTACCCGATGAATTTTCAAACACTCCCGTCAATGCCCAATCCATCAGACTCCCTGGCATCGCATAGTATTTATTAGCTTTAGAGAAGTTATTGGTGCGTAAATAATGCACCGCCACCAATTCTTGGAGCTCTGCAATCATGCTTCCGTTCAATTTTTTATCTTTTATCAAGGCTTTCAACCGAGACAAGTCTTTTTTACTTTTTTCACCAAACCCATCGGTAATAGCGTCAGAATACCATATCGGATAAGCATACTCCGAAGGATTCTTTAAGGTCTCAAAGATTTTTGCAATTTTTTTTGCATCATTAGGTTTTTCTTCCCCAAGATTTAGCAAAATAGATATCATCAAGGCATCCGTCTTAGTCGTAGGATTCTTCAAGGCTTTTTCAATGAGTTTTCGTGCTTGCGCAGAGTCATGACGCTCAAGCGCCATCCAAATATCATCAATAGGATTGGCAAATGAAAAGAAACTTAACAAAAGGAAACTTAGAAGAAAGGATAGTTTTCTCATATTCAAAGGTTTAAATGTAAATTTTTTTGTAACTGTTTAGGTGCCCCTATTTTAAGGCAGAAAATAGGGCATTTTATGGCAAAAATTTGCCCTACCTAAAGAGTTATTTTTGTTACAATTGATGCTTGGTTAGACCAAACGAAATAGTTAATTCAATCACAAGGTAAGCATTTTTATGAAAAAGGAGTATCCCAAAATGAGATACTCCTTTTTCACTTCCAATTACTGCTGATATTTCGCCGCTTTTTTCTGAACTTCTGGAATCAATCGCTTTATATTGGCGATTCTAGTTTTATGAGCAGGGTGTGTACTCAAAAATTCTGGTGGTGCTTTTCCTCCACTCATACTCTCCATTCTCCCCCAGAAACTGACCG
>CAYTLX010000234.1:0-4326 GCA_964438645.1 uncultured Saprospiraceae bacterium
ATCAATTCTACGAAGGTTGCGGCGACCCCAAATGTAAGTGGTGTGAATTTCAGCGTACCCAGCTCGCGCCCGACTCTTTTCGGGATGTAGGGATTTTGGGGTTGGATGATTGATGGAGTCAGATTTGCCATTTTATTAAAATAAGAGTTGGGCGTATATTTACCTAGTTCAAAAATAAGTAATCACCGCAAACTCAAATTGTTCCATAAATATCCGCTTAAAAGCAGTGATATTGTTCTGTTCATAAAAGACAAGCATAGCCTTTTTATAATCAATCGAGTCAACGGTTCTAAATGATATTGGGCAGTAATTATTAGCTATTAGGATGGCGTTACTTACGATTCTAGCGGTTCTTTTATTTCCGTCCATAAAGCCTTGGATATATGAAATCAACAACAAGGCAAGTAATGACTTTTCGAATACATTTGGTTTATTATTGATAAGAATGCACATTTTACCAAATGCTTCTTTTATTTGAAACTCATTGTCTAATGGTTTATAATTTGTTCCTGTTATACCTACTCTTCTACTTCTCAAATTTCTGTTGATTCCTAATTCCCCGAAGAATTGTTAATATCTGGTCTTTAATATCCACGACATGTCTGTTTAAGGCCAAATATAGGTCACTTTAAGGTAAAAATGCTAAATTTTGACCCTTAATTGCAAATAAATTGACCTTTATTACTTGATAAGCCATTGGCGACATCCCTAGGCAGGCTCAAAGCTCGCTTAGTTTGTTCTAAAAAAAGAGCCGAACAATTTGTTATTTTAAAATAAAATATATACTTTTGTTAACCTTTTACGTTAATAATTTAATACAATGTGAAAATATACTTCAAAACCCGAAAACTAGAGAAGAAACTAACTGACCCAAAATCCATGCAAAAAGCTTTTGGAACAATGGCCAGACGTGTAGCTCAAAGAATGGAAGACCTACGTGCAGCCAAAACACTTGATGTGATGAAAACAATCCCTGCGGCCCATTGCCATGAATTAAAACAGGATAGAAAAGGACAACTTGCCGTCAGAATTTCAGGGAATTATCGAATTGTCTTTGAGCCATATGAAAAATTACCTGCCAAAAATGATGATAATAGCTTAAATTGGACAGCCATCACCATTATTGAAATCATCGAAGTCATTGATTACCACTAATAGGCCAAATAACCAATCATGAAGGATTTAAAACTAAGAAAAGAACAACTCTCCCCTCCAGGAGACACCATCCAAGAGACCATCGACTTCATGGGCATGTCTCAAGCAGAACTAGCAGAACGACTACACCGCCCAAAAGAAAAAGTCAATGAAATCATCAAAGGTCATGGACCTATCTCCACCGAAACCGCCTTCCGACTGGAAAAGGTGCTGGGTATCCCCGCTCCCTTTTGGATAGAACGAGAGAGTGCCTTTCGACAGAAATTGTACAAAATAGAACAGGATGAAAAACTGGCGCAACAATATGAGTGGCTAAAAAAATTCCCTATCAGTACAATGAAAAAAAATGGATGGCTACCTAACACCCAAGACAAAAACATATTGACTCAAAAATTGCTCATATTTTTTGGAATTGCCTCACCAGAAGCTTGGAAAAAGATATATCTTGAAGAAGAAGTCTCCGTAGCTTTCAGAATTTCACTAACACACACTAAAAATCCCTATGCTATTTCCGTTTGGTTGCGCCAAGGCGAATTAATAGCCCAAAAATTAGAAACCGCACCTTATTCCAAAACAACATTCAGAAAATCCCTTGTAGAAATAAAGCAATTGGTATATGAATTCCCAGACAATTTTGCTAATCAGCTACAGGATATATGTGCTCGTGCAGGAGTAGCAGTGGTGTATGTCCCCTCGCTTCCCAAGGCTCCCATTGGTGGTGCATCCCGTTGGTTTCATGGGCAACCCTTAATCCAACTATCCGATAGATACAAAACAGACGACCATTTCTGGTTCACCTTTTTTCATGAAGCTGGACACATCCTACTCCATGGAAAAAAAGATATTTTTCTGGAAGATGTAAAAAACACATCTACCAACCTAAAGAAAGAAAATGAAGCTAACTCATTCGCAACCAAGCAGTTACTTTCAAATATCCAAGTAAAAGAAATAGGCCAATCCACCCCACTTACCAAAGAAAACATCCTAGATTTTGCTGAAAAATTTAGGACATCGGCGGGGGTTATTGTTGGACGGTTACAGTTTGATGGGGTTGTTGGTTGGGGTTGGGGCAATGCCCTTAAGAAAGGGGTTGATTTATTTTAGGCATAATGTGCCCTATCTCAATCTTCAGCCACCATATAAAAATCTTTCGGCGCAGGCTTAACAATCTAGTAGTAAGCGAAAACCCAAATCCATCAACACTTCCCAATACTTGGGAAAAGATTTTTTCACTACATTTGGATTTTCAATCTTTATGGTACCCCTAGTCGCCAACATCGCAAAGGCCATCGCCATCCGATGGTCTTCATAGCTCTCAAATGTGGGGATTTGGGCTAGGTCTAGTTGCCCATTGATGGTGTAATATTCCTTGCCCGATTGTGGGGCGAATTTTGGCGGAAGCTGAGTGAAGAAAATACCTACTTTTTTCAGTTCGGCCTGGAGTGCATGGATTCGGTCTGTTTCTTTAATTTTTAGGGTTTCTAAACCCGTAAAAAAACCTGTTTTTCCCGCAAGGGCTGCCATCACCATCACGGTCTGCGCCAAGTCTGGAAATTCTAAAAAATCTATGTCCAAAATCTCTTCTTCCTTAGATTTGTCCTTGAAAAGTCGAACACCTTCATCCGTATATCGACTCCCCACCCCAAATTTTGCCGCAAGGCGCACTATCGCCTGATCTCCTTGCAAACTCTTTGGGTGTAATCTCGGCAACAACAAATCCACTTCATCCACACCTACCGCCATCCCAAAAAAGTACGAGGCTGCCGACCAATCACTTTCGACTTCAAAAGAAGTCGCTACATAATCACCTGGTGCCACCTGAATAGTCTTTTCTGTTTGCACAATCTCCGCCCCAAATTCCCGCATCAAATCCATCGTCATTTGAAGGTATGAAGACGACACCATCTTTCCTTCGGGCTCTAGTATTAGACCTTTCGGCAAATAAGGCGCAACTAATAACAAAGCCGACAAAAACTGTGAACTCATCCCAGCAAAAATTTTAACTCGATGATTATCAGTGAATTGTGGAGCATTAATTTGTAGTGGCGGATATCCTTCTTTCCCCATATATTCGATATTGGCACCGATTTTCCGCAAGGCATCCACCAACGGTCCAATGGGTCGCTGCAACATTCTAGCCGAGCCTGTTAGGATTTGACTTCCTGTTTTGGTGGCTAAAAAAGCCGTTAGAAAGCGAAAAGTTGTGCCTGCGTGCCCGACATTAAATTCCTTTTTAGCTTGCGCAAAATCTTCCAAAATATGATTCATCGTCACCGTATCTTGAGCATCTGATAAATTTGCAATTGGGAAAAAATCGTCGCATAGGGCACGAATTATCAAGACCCGATTACTGATGCTTTTGGATGCAGGAAGAGTGGCCACCCCTTTAAGTGATTGGCTAGGAAAAGAAATGGAAAGGATATTTGAGTTTGACATTTGGCAAAAATAAGGGTTTTTATTTTGCCGCAAGGCTACCGACTATATTTTTAGGATTTTTGTAACTGTTTGAGTAGCGCAAATTTTTTCTATAAAATGCCCTTTTTACGCCTGTTTTTGCTATTTTTTTATCACGTAGCGGTGCTACACTTAGAAAAAAAATAGCTTCAACATACGCAAAATGCCTATTTTCTGTCTAAAAATAGGGGCACCTAAACAGTTACGGATTTTTACTTTAGTGCGCGACAAATAGTTGGAAAGTGAATAGGACTTAATCAACTCAGTCCCAAACATCAACTAGCATTAAAAAATGTCCGAACCATTGGTTTATACGAGTCTGATTTTTTGTTCATTTACCATTAGGAGCGATTCCACCAAATCCCAGTAATGGTTAAGTTTTCAAGGCAATAGCCGAAAAGTCATCCGGTGGATTGGTGTGGTTCCATGCAAGCGAATGGCGTCTCGGTGCGCCTTAGTGGGATAGCCTTTATTCGTCAGCCAGCCGTAATGTGGGTATTTTTTGGCGGCTTTGACCATGTGGGCATCTCGGTAGGTTTTGGCTAATATCGAAGCCGCCGCAATAGAAGCAAATTGACTATCTCCTTTGACAATACAAGTGTGGGGGACTTTTTGATATTTATTAAAACGATTGCCATCAACAATGATGTGCTTAGGTCGAATTTTTAGGTCATCTAAGGCACGGTGCATCGCTAAAAAAGAAGCTTGAAGAATATT
>CAYTLX010000235.1:0-4317 GCA_964438645.1 uncultured Saprospiraceae bacterium
CTCCAATGTCTCCAGCAGGTACATCTGCATCTGGACCAATGTGACGGAATAATTCCATCATAAAACTTTGCGTAAAACGCATGACTTCACCATCAGATTTACCTTTAGGATTAAAATCAGAGCCTCCTTTACCACCGCCCATAGGCAAAGTCGTCAAGCTGTTCTTTAGGACTTGTTCAAAGCCCAAAAACTTCAGAATACTGAGATTCACACTAGGATGAAAACGTAGTCCACCTTTATAAGGTCCAATAGCATTGTTAAACTGCACGCGATAGCCGCGATTAACCTGAATTTTACCGTTATCATCGACCCAAGTTACTCTAAATTGAAAAGCCCGATCAGGCTCTGTCAAACGCTCCATTATAGCATGCTCTTTATACTTTTTATTCTTCCGAATAAAAGGAATAACTACTTCGGCAACCTCGTGAACTGCCTGATGGAATTCGGGTTGGTTAGGATTGCGTAGCTTCAAATCAGACATGAATTTTACCAAGTCTTTTTGAGCTACTTTAGATAAAGTTGTCATAGAAAATTTTTTATTAAAAAGGGAAATAATCGCTACAAATGTAGTCCTTATTTATGCAAATAAAAAAAAGTTTTGCATAGTTTTTTCCATTATTCTTTCTTACTATAATAAATTTTGATTATCAAGCACATACATATCCACATGTTCTTAGATACATTTATGCTGATTACATTTCCTCCAAATAATATTGGAAATATTTTGAACAAAATATTAACAAGATGCCTATATATTCTTTACATCTAATTGAGCATGTGGCAAAATAAAACCATTTTTGCGTAAGCTATCCACCGACTGTTTTATTATTTCCTTACGAATCACTGTACCCGAAATCGAACTGTCCGTATCTATCCAATAAAATACTTGCAATTGTAACCCATTCAAATCTATCCCAGTCACAGAGATGGTTGGAGACTTAGCCCCAGCCAATACCCCTTCTATATTTTGCACAATTTTTTGAATGACATCAATGGCCGTATCAATATCTGCGTCATGTTTCAAATTAATCGATATATCCTTTCGCATAAAACCATCAATGGTATAATTAAATAATGGATTCTTTAGGATAATGCCGTTCGGAATAAAAACATCCTTTCCATCAAAAGTCTTGATATGCGTTTCCCGCAAGGATAGTCCCAGTATGACTCCCGAAATACCATTCACTTCAATGGTATCCCCTACCCCAAAAGGACGCTGAAATGCCATGATAATCCCCGCCAAAAAATTCTCCCCGATGTCACGCAAAGCAAATCCAATCACAAAGGCGCCCACTCCAGCCGTTGCCATTATGCCTGCTGCGGCATCTCCCCAACCAATTCTCTTTAAAAAAAAGAGTAAACCACCAATCAAGATGAAGACCTTGAGCAATCGCGCTAAGAAATTAGCCAATAAAGGATCATCCATTCGCTTGCTCAATTGCTTTTTGGTCAAGGATTTAATTCGATTCCCTATCAACCACGCCAATATTAAGCCAATCAGACCTATCGTAAAATCAGGGATAATAGCCAAAATGCGGTCACTTTCCGCCAAAAAACTGGCTTTAATTTGTTCTATAAATGAAGACATTGGTCGATTTTAAAAGCGATTTAAGAAGGTCTTTACTTAGGCTTATGCATAGCAACTTATCACTGATTCGCATGCATTATTATTGTGCCTTCAGACTATATAAATAACTAAGGCTCAAAGGGTTATACTTTTATTCCAACAAATCAGGGCGTCGCTTTTTAGTCCGTTCAAAAGCTTGTTCTTCGCGCCAAGCGTCAATATTTTTATGATGTCCACTCATCAACACATCGGGCACTTTCCAACCGTTAAACTCTAAAGGTCTTGTATAGACTGGAGCGGACAACATCCCGTCCTGAAACGAATCTGTCAAAGCGGAAGTTTCGTCACCAATCACACCTGGCAATATTCGCCCAATGGCATCAACCAACACCGCCGCCGCCAATTCGCCCCCTGAAAGAACATAGTCTCCGATAGATATTTCTTTCGTCACATAATGCTCCCGTATCCGCTCATCAATCCCTTTGAAATGTCCTGCGATAATCAAGATATTTTTCAACATGGAAAGTCCATTCACCATCGGTTGATTCAAAACGGGCGCATCAGGTGTCATAAATATAATCTCGTCATAGTCTCGTTTTTTCCGCAAGGACTCAATACAATCCACCATCGGCTCTATCATCAACACCATGCCTGCACCACCACCATACGGATAATCATCCACTTGACGGTATTTGCCTTTGCCAAATTCATGTAAATCATGGACTTCTACCTCCAACAATCCCTTGGCTTGAGCCCGCTTAATGATGGACTCACTAAAAGGACCTTTCAACAAAGCTGGTACCACAGAAATAATATCAATATGCATGAGCCACAGGGTTTAAAGTCTTGAAAATCAACTCTTCCAACAGTTCACCATGTGTAGCTGACGCATTGTCTAAGCCCTTGGCTTTTAGGTCATACTCTCGCAACAAGCCCAAACATCGGTGGACTTCATGCAATGGAAAAGCTTGCATCGCTCGACGATAATTCTTTACATGAAACTGAAACCGAAGCCCTAGTGCTTTTGCCAATTCAGAATCATTTTTTGATTGATTTTTGTGGGCGATATAAATCTTAGAAAAATACCCAAATAGACTTGCAAGAATCAAAATCAAGGGTTGTTTGTGGATATTTGCCGATAAATTATACGCAATCCGCATCGCTTTTTCGTGATTCCTTGCGGACAAAGCATCTTGCAACTCAAAGACATTATATTCTTTGCTGATGCCGATGTATTTTTCTACGATGGCATTATCGATGGCGGTACCTTGCGGAATATTTAGATGTATTTTTTCTAGTTCGTTGGCAATTTTGGAGAGATCGTTGCCTAAATACTCCGCCAACAAAACCGCCGTATTGGGCTTAATGTCACGCTTATGAGACTTCAAATAGTCCGTAATCCAAGCAGGCAGTTTATTGTCATAGACTTTTTTGGATTCAAAGACTACGCCCACTTTTTTGATGGCTGCTAGCCCTGCTCCAAATTTCTTATACTTATGGGCAATCACAAAAACAGTCGCAGAATTAGGCTTTGCCCAATACGCTTTCAAGTCCTTAAACCCTTTAAAATCAGCGGCTTCCTTGATGATAACGACCCTTCGTTCCGCCATCGCTGGATATTGCATCAAGTAAGATTTTAATCTAGGCAAATCAATATCCTTCCCATAAATGACATCTTGATTAAACGCTTTTTCATGGTCAGCCAAGGCATTTTGCTCAATCGCTTCGGTGAGCTTATCAATAAAATAAGGCTCATCCCCATGAAATAAATAGATGGGCGAAAATTTCTTTTTCTTTACGTCTTTTAAAATCTGCTGATAAGTCAATGGCTTAGCTGTTTTGTAGGATGTAAAGATACTTTATTTTTTTGAATGATAAAGTTTTTTCAAATACTTACGATTAAAGAGTGGCTACCACCGTGACAAATGGGATGGAGCAAAATGGCAATAGTGTTGGATAAAAGCAGAATATCCCAAAGCAACTCAATTTTATATCGACAGTATAACCGACCTAAGAACACCAAAGCCCCGCTCCAAAAAAACATTTTAACCTATCCGACGTTTAGAAGCAGAACAGCTATAAAAATGTAACTGTTTAGGTATCCGCAAATTTTGCCATAGAATGTCCTTTTTGCGCCTGTTTTTACTATTTTTTTATCACGTAGCGGTGCTACGCTTCAAAAAAAATAGCTTCAACATACACAAAAATGCCTATTTTCTGCCTAAAAATAGGAGCACCTAAACAGTTACAAAAAATATAAAAGACAAAATGAGCCTAAAGCAATTTGTACCCATTCTCGATTGGCTTCCAAATTATAAGAAATCCTACTTAAAAGGAGACATTTCTGCGGGGTTAACAGTCGGAGTGATGCTTATTCCGCAAGGAATGGCCTACGCCTTAATCGCTGGACTTCCAGCCCAATATGGGCTTTTTACGGCGATGGTCCCATTGATTATTTATGCTATTTTTGGGACATCCCGTCAATTGGCCGTTGGACCAGTGGCTTTAGTATCGTTGATGACGTTGACTGCTGTCAGTCAAATGGCAGAGCCAGGGACAGAGACATATATTGGTTTAGCCATTACCTTAGCCTTTATGGTAGGAGTGATTGAGTTGACTTTGGGTTTATTTAAGCTAGGTTACCTAGTTAATTTTTTATCGCATCCAGTGATCAGTGGTTTTACCTCTGCGGCGGCATTTATTATTGGGCTCAGCCAACTCAAGCACATACTTGGAATCAAAATTCCGCG
>CAYTLX010000236.1:0-4278 GCA_964438645.1 uncultured Saprospiraceae bacterium
GCAAACTAAAGGATTGTTCAAAGTATTATTGGTTTTGTTGACGATTGTCTGCTTATACCAGTACTCATTAGTTATTCCAACCAACAGAGTAGAGAGAAAAGCGAAAGCATTTGCAAAAGAGCACGTAGCATCTTATACAGATCCCATTCAAATTGACACGATGTATAAGAAGTACAGAAGTCAATTTTTGGATTCGGCTTCTACCGAAACGGCTCTTAGTATTCCTTTACTTAAGGACTTCACCTATACAGACCTAAAAGCGCAACAATTGGCTTTGGGATTGGATTTGAAGGGCGGAATGAGTGTTATTCTCCAAATAGACTTAAAGAAATTCTTTCTTGAATTGTCTAAAAGCGTAGATAACCCTGACCCTGGCTTTGTAAAATCTTTGGATATTGCACAGACGGCTATGGCTAATGGAGGCGATTTTATAGATGCTTTTGGAGCGGCTTACGCCAAAAATGCTAATGGCGTCAAATTGGCGGATTTGTTTAGTAGAAATGAATCGCTTAGAGACAATATCAGCTTTAAGTCTTCTGATGCGGATGTATTGAAGCTCTTACGAGAAAAATCTAAGGATGCGGTGAAGTTAACGTTTGATCGTTTGCGCAAGCGGATTGATAAATTAGGGGTCGTTCAACCCAATTTTTCTTTGGATGAAAGCAGAAATCTAATTATCGTTGAATTGCCTGGTATCGAAAATCCCGAACGAGCAAGACATTACTTAGAAACAACTGCAAAACTAGAGTTTTGGGATACTTATCGATTGAATGATCCCGGTATTGCCGATGCATTTGTGGCTGCGGATACCAAGTTGAAAGAAACCATGGGCGCTTCAAAAACGCTTGCAGCCAAAAAAGATAGCGTAATGACGCCACAGTTTGATTCTTTAGGCAATGTCATTGATTCAGTTTGGACGGTTACGGAGCAGCCTGGTCAGGATATCGGGCCTTTATTATCTAAGTTTCAATTGGCGGTTACTCAAAATGGACAATTACCTGCGTCTCCTGTTATGGGTTATGCTAATAAGAATCAAAAGGAAGAAATTTCTAAATTATTAGCTAGACCAGAAATAAAGGCTCTTTTCCCGCAAGATATTAAATTCATGTGGTCTTATAAGCCGTATGACAATGAAAATGGTAAAAACACTTACATGTTATATGCCATAAAGATGCCTTACGGCAAAAAGTCGGCTCCACTAGAAGGAGATCATGTGACCAATGCGGCGACGAGCTCGAATCCTACTACTGGTGAGATTTTGGTTACCTTAGCTATGGATAACCAAGGTGCCAAAGCTTGGGGTGAAATGACATCTAAGGCCTTTAATAACGGCAAAAGAGAAGTTGCTGTAGCGCTTGATGATGAAGTTGTATCATCTCCTAGTGTACAAAGTGCTATTTTGGGTGGAAATACTCAGATCTCGGGTAATTTTACGGTCTCCGATGCAAATGAGTTAGCCAATATCTTGGAAGTTGGAAAGCTGCCGACGGAGATTAGAATTATTGAAGAACAATTAATTGGCCCGTCTTTAGGTGCCGAAAATATTTCTAAGAGTTTTAACTCTGTGGCTTTGGCATTTATCTTGTTGCTTCTATTCATGGCATTGTATTATGCGTTTGGTGGTATTGTAGCGATTATTTCTTTGTTAGCCAACTTGTTCTTTATCTTTGGGGCTTTGGCTTCCTATGGTACGGTATTGACCTTGCCAGGTATTGCTGGTATTGTATTGACTTTGGGTATGGCGGTAGATGCCAACGTAATCATCTATGAGCGTATTCGTGAAGAGTTACGGGATGGCAAGTCCATCAAAAATGCCATATCAGAAGGTTTTAAGCATTCGTATTCGGCCATTATAGATGCCAACGTCACGTCTCTATTGACGGCGATGGTGCTGTCTTACTTTGGTCTTGGCCCGATTAAGGGATTTGCAGTGGTATTGATTATCGGTATTTTGAGCTCGATGCTTACGGCGCTAGTATTATCAAAATTAATCATAGATTGGTGGGTAGAAAAAGGCAAAAAGCCTAGCTTTAGCTATGGATGGTCTGAAAATATCATGACTAATGTGAATATTGATTGGATAGGCTTGCGCAAATATGGATACATCTTTTCTTCAGTAATTATATTAATTGGAGCGTCCTTGTACTTTACTCGTGGATTTGATTTAGGAGTTGATTTTACGGGTGGATATTCTTATACCGTAAAGTTTGATAAAGGGGTTAAGGTCGATGCAGACCTACTCCGTAAGCAGTTGACGACTAATTTTGAATCAGAACCAACGGTAAAAGTAGTGAGTACAGATAATACTTTTAATGTGATTACGAAGTACTTAATCAACTCTCCAGACAAGGATGCGATTAACAAAGTTACGCATAAATTATATGAAGGGGTAAATGCCATAGCGGGCGGAAAAGTCAGCGAAGCATCGTTTAAGCAAGTTTCTTCTACTGGTACTAAGATTATTAGTTCTAGTAAGGTAGGTCCGACGATTGCGGATGATATTCGTTCTAGTTCCTTTAAGTCGGCCTTTGTTGCTTTGTTATTAATTTTTATCTACTTAGCGATTCGCTTCCGCAAATGGCAATTTAGTATGGGGGCGGTCATTGCGCTATTCCACGATGTTCTAGCGACATTAAGTATGTTCTTGATTTTAGAGCATCTGATGCCTTTCTCGATGGAAATTAACCAAGCCTTTGTTGCGGCGATTTTGACTGTAATTGGATACTCTGTAAATGATACCGTGGTGGTATATGACCGGATTCGGGAGTTTATTGATGAGCGCCAGGGATCGACTAAGAAAGAAGTTTTTAATCTTGCGATTAATCGAACTTTGAGTAGAACCTTGATTACTTCTGTCACTACGTTGATTGTTATTTTGATTCTATTGATTTTTGGTGGAGATAGTATCAAAGGATTTGCTTTCGCAATCATGTGGGGTATCATTTTTGGAACTTACTCTTCCATCTTTATCGCTTCGGCTTCCGTAGTAGATTTGACCAAAGGATGGAATCCAATGGCTCCAAAAGCTACTCAATCTGCTTATGGTAAAAAGAAAAGTGTGAAGAAAGTAACTGGCTAATGTTAGTATTTTTCATATCTAGATATAAAGAGCGACCCTTCGGGGTCGCTCTTTTTTTGTAATCTACTGACACATATCACTACGGGTGTTTTTAGCATAGTCCACCCCCAAATTTGAATGAGTTTTTTCCATTTTTTTTGGCATCTCGGCAAATTTGACCCCGCCAGCGGGGGAAAGTCTGTTTGTTTGGGTGGAGCGTAAGATTTAGATTCTTTGCATTCATTTGGATAATTGAACAATTGCGATACGAGTATTTTCTCGGTGTTATCTTATTGTAGCGGCTAACGCCGTTCACTCCCTGCGACTGCCTTTAGATTTGCATTAAAGAATTTAATGATGTTTCATCATTATCATCATTTTTCTTTTCTTGCTTCTTTTTTAAAATTTTGCAGGTATCAAAATAGTTACTTTTTATTTGGCATGGATATTTTTCTTACATTTGCTTTTGCTAAATACTGCATACAGATGTCCGACATGATTCAATCAAAGAATATACACAAAGCTTATGGCAATCTCCAAGTCCTAAATGGGGTTGATTTGACGGTGCCCAAAGGAGAGATGGTCTCTATTGTCGGCAAATCGGGAGCAGGAAAGAGCACCTTTCTTCATATTTTGGGGACTTTGGATGCCCCTGATTCTGGTGATTTAATCATTAATGGTATCAATACGACCAAATTACCCCAGAAACAATTGGCGAAATTTAGAAATGAGCATATCGGCTTTGTTTTTCAATTTCATCACTTACTCCCCGAATTTACAGCTCTCGAAAATGTCTGTATTCCAGGTTGGATTCAAAAACGCCCCGAAGCCGAAGTAACCCAAAGGGCGAAAGAAATTTTAGATTTCCTTGAATTATCCGAAAGGATGGACCACAAACCTACGCAATTGTCTGGGGGCGAACAACAGCGCGTGGCCATCGCAAGAGCCGTCATCAATAACCCAAGTATCATTCTTGCGGATGAGCCTACTGGCAACCTTGATACCGCTACTTCTAATGAACTCCATAGGTTTTTGCTTAAACTACAATCTGAATTCGGCCAAACTATGGTCATTGTTACGCATAGTCATGAATTGGCCGCTATCTGTGATCGAAAGATTGAGATGGTGGATGGACGGTTTTAGGGTTGAGCGTTCGCTTTGCTCTCTGGTTGAGTCGTTCGCTTTGCTCTCTGGTTGAGTCGTTCGCTTTGCTCTCTGGT
>CAYTLX010000237.1:0-4276 GCA_964438645.1 uncultured Saprospiraceae bacterium
TGGTCAAAAATGTGGCTCGTGTGACGATTCCGGCGGAGCGGTCATTTATGCATATAGATACGATTTTTACGCGGATTAGTAAGGACCATTTAGTCTGTTATAAGCCTATAGTTGTGGATGGCTTGTCTTCGAATGTGGATGTATTTCGGGCGGACGGCACTACCGTCAATTACCCAAGTGTCAAGGAGTTTATGCTGGCAGAAATCAACCCCAAAATGAAGTTTATCATGGTCGGGGATGGGGAGTCCCCCTATCAGGAAAGAGAGCTATGGACTGATGGCGGCAATTTAGTAGCCATCAAATCAGGAGTGGGTATCACGTATGACCGAAACATCTTTACCGAGAAGGCTTTTAAAAAGAATGGCTTCAAAATAATAAAAGCTAAGGACTTATTAGCTAAATTTGCGGCAAAGAAACTGACCCCAGCCGATGTGGAAAATACGATTATCACTATTCCGTCGGCGGAATTGTCCCGTGCGCGGGGCGGGTCGCATTGTATGACATGCCCGATAGAGCGCAGCTAGTCGTTCCTTTCGGAAAAAACAAAGACTTTGTATTCATTTGACACACAAGCCCGAGTACGTTATGGAGAGACTGACCAAATGGGCTATCTCTATTATGGCAATTATGCGCTATATTACGAAGTCGGTCGGGTAGAGCTCTTTCGGTCGTTAGGGATGACGTATAAGGAGCTAGAAGAAGAATATCATGTGATGATGCCCGTACTATCACTCCAACAGCGGTATGTGCGCCCTGCCTTTTATGACAATTTGTTGACGATACGGACGACCGTTCGCAAGATGCCTGACAAAACGGTTACTTTTCATCATGAGATATTTAATGAAGACCAGAAGTTGATTAATGGCGGCTCAGTGCGATTGGCTTTTATAGATACCCTTACGGGAAAAAGAGTGAGTGCTCCCGCTGTATTTACGGATAAATTAAAGCCATTTTTTGAAGAAGCAACCAAATAAGTGGGGCAAACGATTTTGGGCGCTTCCGATTATTCGGGAGTTGCTACAATGGTCCAAAAAGACTTCTTTCCCAGGATTTTTTGGGGTGCCCATCTATGATGTTATTGTCTTTATTGTCAAGGAGTTACAGAATAAGGACATCACCACCCGCGCCAATTCCATGGCATTTAGCTTCTTTTTATCTCTTTTTCCTGCGATGATTATGTTTTTTACCTTTATTGCTTATTTGCCGATGGCAGACATCCTTTCGGCAAATATAGAGACGACCATCAAAAGCATTATGCCAGGCGATACGGGGGCAAGCGTAGTAGAAGTCATTGAATCTGTGACCAAGCGCCGTCGTACGGCCTTAATGTCTTTGAGTTTTGTCTTGGCATTGGTTTTTTCTTCTAATGGTATCTTCACGATGTTGATGGGATTTAACAAGAAAAAGTATCAAAAAACCTTTAAAAAACTAGGTTTCTTTCGGGGGCGTTGGATTGCATTGAAATTATTGGTTATTTTGGTGATGACGCTATTAGTATCGATTGTCTTTGGAATCTTGGGCAATACGATTGTTTTATTTTTGTCCAATCGCTTTCATTTTGGCTGGATAGCAGAGTGGGGGGCGGTTTTTTTGCGGTGGTTTGTGACGGTATTGATTTACTATGCTAGTATTTCGTTTATTTATCGTTATGGCATGCAGACCCGCCAAAAACAACGGTTTTTTAGTACTGGAGCGACGGTCGCCACGGTATTGTCTTTGCTGACTTCCTTGGCATTTTCCTTTTATGTCAATAATTACTCGATGTACAACAAAATTTATGGCCCTATCGGCACACTCATCGTGACGATGCTTTGGATTCAACTAAACTCTACCATTATTTTGATTGGCTTTGAGTTGAATGCTAGTATTGCCGTGAATCGGGATTTGCGGAAGAGTTGATGGATGGAAACGTTTTTTTGGCTCACCAATTCCTAAGCTTCCTTCTTGATTAATCATACTACATTTCTGGGCTTACCGAGCCAGTTTCTAGCGTTTTTTTCCCCTATTTTCATACATTTTCCGACCCAATGCGATAAGCTCCGACATATTCTGTGGGACGGATTTTTGATGTGGGGCATATTCACCATCGACTCGATAATCTTCAATATTCAAGAAGGATTCGATTTTTGTTTCTGCAAACCAAAGGTGTTGTGGATTTCGGTAATTTTTTATAAGATAGTGGATTTGCTGGTTGCGGTCGATGAATTGTAGATCATAAACTACATTGGTCGATTCATCCGACTCAATAACCCTTTGCACTACAAAGACCTGTTGAATATTGCTAGAGGAAAAATCAATGGTTTTGGTGCCTAAATGCCAATTGGGAAAGGTATCCACCCATAGATACAAGCCAGATACCCGAATGGTCTGCCGTTTGAGCAAAGAAATGGTTAAAAAATAGATAATAAGCACAGGAATAAATAGAAAGTATCCAGAGACGCTAAACGAACTCATCAATCCGTTAAAAAAGAGCAAAAAGATTGCGATTGGAATCAACAGTTTCCACAATGCATTTTTACTTTTCAGAAAGGAAATGGTCATCCCATTCGGATTGGTAGAGACTTTGATCCCTTTGGGCACTTCATCAAATTGTTTGTGGGTGTTATCTTGCACAAGTATTGATGACTCAAGAAGTCCAAAAGATTCTTGACACGAAGGACAATAGACCAACTCCTTTTCTTCACTAAGGTCTTTAGCGGAGATACTTTGGTGGCATTTGGGACATTTTGCCTTGAAAACATCGGAACTCTGAGTACTTTCATTTCTAATTTCTGCCAATAATTTAGTACTTTTAATAACTGCGGCAGCATCCAAGCCCCTATTTGGTCTTTGTGGATGAAATTCATCTAATTGAACGACATCTTTGATTTTCATAAACTCTTCTAGGGTATTTTCAATAGAATAAGCGACTGCGGCTTCTTTAATTTGGTTCAAAATTAAGATGGAATTTCCATCTCTCTTTTTTAGTCTAATCTCATGGTTGTATAATACTTTTCCATTGGTGCTGCCCACTTTCTTTCGAGTAACATAAATCTGACTGATATGGGAGATTGGGATGGCAGATATGTCTTGAATCGTTTTATTGGTGATGCGATGCCTTGCGGAAAAACTAGTATTATCCAGTAAAATAGTCGTCACGTTTTTCCACTGAAACCAGCCCGTATTGGACAAATAGGCGCCTGCAAACAAAAAAAGAGAGCAAAGCAGAAGGCCAATGAGACTTTTACCCGCTATAATAACCATTAGTATGCCCATAACAAAGCTAATGCCCAATCCAAAAGACAGGTTGAATTTCCAATGTGAAAAGTGCTTCCAGATTAATTGAATCTCCAAACTATCTGAAGTTTGGTTGATAATGACCCCTTGATTGCTCTTAGCTATCTTATGCCCTTTTGGTAAGTCAGAAGCAAGGTTTGTTGTGATATTTACATCAAAATGACATTGATCGCAAGTGACGCTTTCGGAATGAATATCATATTTCAGAATCTTATTTTTGCATTGGGGACAAACTAAAGTAGCCATTCTATTCTTTTTTCTGCAATTTACGACTTATTGATTACAATAGTTATAACTAAAAGACTATCGGTGGATTGGATTAGAGAAAAGGGACTTGGGGCTACGCTTTTGTTTCGGGATATTAGGGCGCTACACTTCTGGGCCGCTCCTTCGTCACTTTTGGGTATTGGGTGGGCACATTATAACTAGGTTTTGGGCAACCTAAGAAGGAACAAGGTGCTAAGCAAAATTTACTATTTGCCATACCGTTCCCGCTTGTAAGGGAATAAGAAGGGGTTCGTGAATACGAGAAATAGGAAATTTTGCGTAGCTTTTGTAAACAAATGAACACTTAAACACAAACTCTAAACCACTTGCATCTTTCGTTGGGTAGCTAGGTAATAAATCCCAAATAAAGCTCCAGAATAGGCTAAATTGCCGATGAGATCGTACTTCACAAAAGGAAGACCCGCGATATAAGCCTGCATCAAGCCGCTAAAATCTTTGGTATAAATCGGATCATTCAGCCAAGAGCCCATATTGGTAATTAAAAAGAAAATAGCCGTTGCCGAAAGGGCGCCGATAAGCACTCTAGGCATAGTTACTTTCTTCAATAAGCCCATGCCTAGTAAAGCGATTAAGGCAATGCTGCCATATACCGAAAGCGTATTGGGGGTAAACAGCACAAATCCATCATAATACTGTGCATAAATAACATTGTCCAATACCAAATTGCTTAGAAATAACGCCAAAAATGGAATGAGAATCCCTAAGTATTTCT
>CAYTLX010000238.1:0-4255 GCA_964438645.1 uncultured Saprospiraceae bacterium
TGCCTAGAGAATTGCGTAAAGTGGTTCACTTTGATGTGACTTCCTTTGATGCTACTGGAGAAAAAATCCTTGTTGTGGGTGGAGGGGATACCGCTAGCGAAAATGTGCAGTACTTGTATGAAAAAGGCAATGAGGTAAGTTTGTCTTATCGTGGCAAGGAATTTCATCGTATGAATCCTATCAACCATCAAAGTATTTTGTTACTAGAAAAGCAACAGAAGGCAAAACTTTTGCGAGAAACCAACATCGAGAAAGTGACCGTTTCGGAAGAAGGGAAGCCCGTCGTTCATTTCAAAGAAATCGGTGAGCACACCTATGATCGATTGGTGTATTCATTAGGCGGTACCACACCCCAAAATTTCTTAAAAGTCATCGGGATCACCTTTACCGAAGATTCACCCGATATTGATGAGTATGGAGAAACGGGAATCAAAGGCTTATTTTTATGCGGAGATTTATCGCTAGGCAAACGGGGCGGCTCTATCATGTCCGCTTTTAACGCTTCTCGTCGTACCATCGAAGCCCTTTGCTCACGTTACCTGCATTGCGTCGTCCCGATTGATCAAATAGACTTGACCGAATGGATGGTGGTGAAGAAATAGTTGCTCGACTGAATTAGATGCGGGTGTTCTCAGAGTCGTCCACCCCCAAATTTGAATGAGATTTTTCTCTTTTTCTTGAGCTCTCGGCAAATTTGATCCCTAGCGGGGGAGATGGTTCAGCGTGGGTGCTAGAGAGCGTGCAAGATGACTATTCGACGGAGGCGGCTACTATTAAATTAGGCATCGAATGTACGTTTTGAGTGTATGTCGTATGTGTATGTCATAGAGCGCACCGTGTATGTACACCGCTGGCGGGGTCAAATTTGGTAAAGACCCAAAAAAACAGAACCAGCACTAGTCAAATTTGGGGGTGGAATGCGCAAGCCAGTCAGAAATAGAAGGGTTTCTCAAAAAGAAAAAATAGGACATTTGCGAAGCCACAAACCGAAACCAGTGTCCAAGGTTTAAGAAACCCTATTTTTTAATCTACACGGCGGGTATTTTTACCGTTTTATTTTGTTCTGGGCAAGGCTTCTCAAACCGGGCGATTTACCCAAGCCCGAGTCATTTCCCGCTTACCTGGTGGGCCTGCCAGCTTTTCTATGGTAAAACCCGCTGCTTTCAAAGCACGCTTGACGCTACCCTTGGCGCTATAAGTTGTCAAAAGCCCGTGCGGCTCAAGGTGTAGGAAAAGCTTGCGAAATAGTTCTTCTGTCCAAAGTTCAGGTTGTACATCTGGGGAGAAAGCATCATAATAAATAGCATCCATCCCAAAATCAGGTGTCCAATCTTCTATTTTGACTTTTATTTTCCGAAAGGAAAATTGCTCGGTCAAGTCATGAAATACATTCCAAGAGCAATCGTGAATCTGCTGTAAAATCTCTTTAGGGACATTCAGTAGCTCCGCATAATTAAGCTGTTGATAAATTTCATTGTCCAAAGGATAGGCTTCAATGGCAGTATAGCGAATTTTTGTCTTCGTTTTTGCGCCGGCAATTTGGGTAAGCAAAGGATTTAACCCCGTACCCAACCCGACTTCTAGAATATTTATGACAGGATGGTCATAAATAACTTCTTCTAAACCCGCATGGATAAAGACGTGAAGACTTTCTTGGATAGCGCCAAATTTACTGTGATAGGGTTGGTCAAATTGACCAGATAAAACAGAGTGAGACTGGTCGTTGGTAGTAATTAGTTTATTCAATTCGTTGTGGGCTAGGCACTTGATTTTGCAGTCAAGATGGCGTGTTCTGTAATATCGAAATGGGATGCATGATAGTAGCATTTGCCATTTCTAAAAAGTAACACTTGCGGTGATTCGTGCTGAATGTTTACTTTCTCTGCCAAATATAGAGAAGTTGGTCGAGAATGCACCACATCGATCATAAAAAGTTTGTATTGATGATGGAGATTAGTAGATTCAAGGCGATTTTTGATAGCGACACTTATAGAACAACGAAAGCTATGCTTAAAGATAAGTACATCTTCGGGCATAGCTTTCAGAACCTGTTCCAACTGTGTCGTTTCCGACAAATTGGTCCAATTCATTATTCTTTATTCTGCGGATGCTTCGATTTGGTTAGGGCATCCATATCCTTTGTGGCAAGAAGTAGCGGTTAGCATTAAAAAAGCAAGCCCTACTGCAACGAAAAGTTTTAGAAAATTTGATTTGTTCATGATCTGTTTGTTTGATGTTTGCTTAGAAACGGTTAACATGCGAATTTATTTTTTTCGTGAAACAAAATTATCGGTTTTATCAACACAATGCCACTTTAGACAAAAAACATTCCACCTTTTTGACCCTATTTAAGGGTATAACGTACAAAAGGCCGAAAAAATGTCACAATTAGTACTTTTTTTGTTAATGAAAAGATACTTTTGTGTTTGTTTTTGCTGCTTGAGCTGAAAATTGTATTTGTAAAACCATTGTTACTAGGCAGATTCGCCAAGTTACACTAGCAAAACCTTAAAAATAGTGCCAAAATAAGATTGGGTTACTATTTTAGTTAGAAAAAAGAAACATGAAGATACATTTGATTGCCATCGGGGGTGCTGTTATGCACAATTTAGCCATTGCCTTATTGGAGACAGGGCACCAAGTGACGGGCTCTGATGATGAAGTCTATAATCCATCCAAGGATCGCCTTGCGGCAAAAGGCTTATTGCCCCAAAAAATGGGCTGGTTTCCCAAACAAATCAACCAAAAGCTTGATTTGGTTATTTTGGGCAAACATGCTCGAGATGATAATCCCGAATTGCTTCAAGCCAAAAAGATTGGACTAAAAGTATTGAGCTTTCCAGAGTTTATATATGAACATAGCAAGGATAAAACTAGGGTAGTAGTTACGGGGAGCCATGGGAAGACATCCACTACCGCTATGATTATGCATGTTTTGAAAGCTGCAGGGCTAAAGTTTGACTATTTGGTAGGGTCAAAATTAGAAGGCTTTGATACGATGGTGGGCTTATCTGATGCGCCGATTATGGTCATAGAAGGGGACGAATATCCTGCTTCTCCCATTGACTTGCGTCCAAAAATGCTTTTTTATAAACCCAATATCGCAATTACAACGGGGATTGCTTGGGATCATATCAATGTATTTCCTACCTTCGAAAATTATACGCTTCAATTTGAAAAACTATTGAAGGTGATGGCGCCCAAGGCGACTTGGATTTGGTATCAAAATGATGCTGTTTTGCGCAAGCTCGCCATCAATGCCCCTAAGAATCTCCATCAAATACCTTATCGTGGCTTCAAAAATGTAGGTGATAATGGGAAGACCATCATCAAAAATGGACATGGAAAAAATGTAGAATTAGCTATTTTTGGACAACATAATCTGGAAAACCTAAAGTCCGCATACTACGCTATAAAAGCATTAGGCGTCTCTGATAAAGTCTTTTTTGACTGCATAGGAACATTCACGGGAGCCGCAAAACGGCTGCAAACATTGTTAGAATCTAAAACAGGAACGGCATTTTTGGATTTTGCTCATGCCCCTTCCAAAGCTAAGGCGACCATCAAAGCCGTACGCTCTAAATATCCAAATCGAAAGCTCATCGCCTGTCTCGAGCTACATACTTTCAGTAGCCTGAATAAAGCATTTTTACCGCATTATAAGGGCACAATGTCTCCTGCGGACTATGGTTTTGTATTTTATAGTCCACACACTTTAGAGATGAAAAAACTCCCTTTTTTCTCGGAAGATGAAGTGAAAAAAGCTTTTGGGGGGCAAAATGTTCAAGTTTTTACGGACGCTAAGGCATTGGAAAAGGCTTTGCGCAAGCTAAAAGGTAAAAATAATAATCTACTGTGGATGAGCTCTGGTCATTTCGGGGGATTGAATGTCGAAAAAGTATCGAAGCTGATTTGTTGTGAATAATTGAAGTTAATACGAAAGTCGTTGTAGGCTTTTGTTAAAGAAAGTCGCAAATTTTTAATTTTTTACAATTGTGCAATCGTTAAATCGCTCAACTGAAACAACCAAATAGCAATATAGAAAATACATGGAGCCTACAGAATAATTATTTTGGCTCCACCAAACAAAATTGCTTTTGACTTTTCGAAGTGGACTCGATAATGGATGGCATGTTGTACCAAATGCTCACCTAGTTTTTTTGCAATCGGGTTACTTGGGCTACATTGGTTGGTTGTGTGAATACGGAGGCGTAGCGGGTCACGGTGGAAACTTCTGACGCAGAGTAAGGTGAAA
>CAYTLX010000239.1:0-4252 GCA_964438645.1 uncultured Saprospiraceae bacterium
TTCGCTCCGTTCAATTGTCGCTTTGCTCCGTTCATTTTGTCGCTTCGCTCCGTTGATTGTCGCTACGCTCAATTCTAACTCAAAAAATATCCTGCAATAACATAGGCTATACAGGCTAGACCTGCAGCAAATAAGGCATACGGCATTTGTGTCTTTACATGAGCAATATGGTCAGAGCCACTAGCCATGGACGAAATAATGGTCGTGTCCGAAATAGGAGAAACATGATCCCCAAATATACCACCAGATATTACGGCACCAATCATTAAGGGAATATCTAAACCAAAGGATGCGCCTAGTGCTAACGCAATCGGCATCATAATCGAAAAAGTACCCCAGCTCGTGCCTGTCGAAAAGGCCGTAATAGACGAGACAATAAATACTAATACGGGTAAAAGCATGGGCGGTATATTGCCTTCTAGAATATGGGCAAGGTAGTTGGCGGTGCCTAGCCCCTTGATGACATTACCAATCAAAAAAGCCAATAGTAAAATTAAAGTAATCGGAATCATATCGGCTATCCCTGCATAAAGCGACTTGAAGTACTTTTTGTGGCTGAGTCTTTGAGTCGCTAGAAAATAAACATACATAAATAATAAGGTCGTAATGACGGCATAAAACACTGATGTTGAGCCACTTCCCTTTAGAATGTCCCCTTGGCCGGTATAATATAATCCCGCAGGAACCATAAGCACTAATACCAAAATGGGCAATATCATGGGCCAAGGAGAACGGTCTCCTTTTGCGGAAGCTATATCAACCGATTCATATCTTACGGGCTTCGTAAAACGCATAGGGCCAATATTAATATCAAATAGAATTGTCAAAAATATAACTACTAAAACAATCAATGAGTAGAAATTAAAGGCAATAGATTTTATTAGTAAGGTAACAGGCTCTCCTTGAATAACACCATCTTGGACGGCTGTTAGTATCAAGCCTAGTAGCAACGCACCCCAAGCATTGAAGGGAATCAAGGAGCAAATAGGTGCAGAAGTAGAGTCACAGACAAGGGCTAATTTCTCTCGGCTTACGCCATTCTTGTCGCACAAGGGCCTTGCTACCGTACCAGCGACTAAGGCCGTTATGGTCGATTCGATAAAGATAATCACACCCAAAGTATAAGCTAGAAATAACGCCCCTTTCGGAGAATCAATTTTCTTTTGTTTTTCGCTGATGTAATTGATAAAGCTGGTGACGCCACCACTATTGGAGATCAGCTTGATGATGGCACCTACCAAAAGAGCAAACAAAATAGTTTTCGTAATCCAGGCTTCTCCAAAAAGCCCAACAAAATCGTCTAAAAGAGCTATGGCGGACTCAAAGGGGTGGTAGTGATGGATGACCAATTCGCCCACATAAATACCCGATAATAACGAAACAACTACATCTTTGGTGATGATGGCTAAGGCAATAATAAGTAAGGGAATAAGAATTGAAAGTATTCCAAAGTTTCCTATGATATCCATAGTTGATTTTTTGTTTGCACAAATCTACAAAAAATAATTGAAGTGCTTACAATATGAGAGTTGAGAAGCGAAAGTCTCCCAAGCCGCTGCGTCAGCGATTAAGTTCTTAGGAGTATTCTTTTCATTCAGAAAGAAGCTAAAATTCCGCCCAAAGTATTTCGGCGAGCACCCGTAACGGAAGGGCTGCTATTTGGAATATCATAGAGATTTAATAAGCCTAGAAGGGCGATTAAAAGGGATTCTTTTCCATTGATGATTTCTTTTTGGGGAATGATGACCTCTATTGAATCATCGCAATAATGCCTGATTCTTTCCATCAAAAAAGTATTATGGGCTCCGCCGCCAGTCACTAGTAGTTGATGTTTTTTACCTAGGGCGATGGGTAGTAAGGGATTGATTTCTTGCCCGATATTTTTGGCGATAAGCTCTACCATCGTGGCCATTTTGTTGGGAATGGTGTCGTTATATTCAAGAATTGGTTGCGTTATGTTTTTTACAACCCATTGATTATCAAGTGATTTTGGGTAGGGTTGTTGAAAAAAGTCAATTTTTTGTATTTGGTCAAAAAGCTCGGGATTGATGGTGCCTTGTGCCGCAATTTGCCCCCCTTTGTCAAAAGGCAATTCTAGTTTTCCCGCAAGGGCATCCAAAGTCTGATTCGCTCCAATCACATCATAACCAATAAATCCATTTTGGGTGTGGCAAGCAATATTTGCAATTCCCCCCAAATTCAAAAAGAAATCATAGTCCGTAAAAAGCCATTCATCCACCACAGGAGCTAGCGGCGCACCTAGCCCGCCGGCCGCAATATCTGCCATTCTAAAATCATAAATAACAGGTAATTCACAATTTTCCGCAAGGTGATTACCATGCCCAATTTGTAACGTATAGCCCTTTTCAGGAAAATGAAAAACGGTATGTCCATGTGAAGCCACTAGGTCAATGTCAAGCTCTTTTTCTTGGATAAATTGCTTGACTTCTAGCCCCATCCATTGCCCCAATGCGGCATCTGTCTCCAATAATTCTAAGGGCGACATGGAGATGGTTTTGCGCAAGCGAATCTGCCAATCAAGCGGGTAGGGGATGGTGGTAGATTCAATAATCTGCCATTCAATTTGCCCTTTCTTTGGACTTTCGTCAAATTCAAAACGACAAAAAGCAATATCCAATCCATCTAGGGAACTCCCCGACATCAACCCAATAATATGGTGTATCTTTTTCATAAAAAACTTTTTTAACCAACCCTTCAACCAGCGAAGCCAGAAGGGCAAGCGATTCAACTAATGAGCGAAGCGAGTGACTTAACTAGAGAGCAAAGCGAACGGCTCAACTTCTCAACCAGCGCAGCGATTCAACTCTCATCACTCCACCAAATCCAAAACAAAAGCATAAACCAAGGCGACTTCTTTCAAATGCTCAAAACGTCCCGAAGCGCCACTATGCCCCGTTTCCATATTCGTATGCAGCAAAAGGGGATTGTTATCGGTTTTGGTTGCACGTAATTTGGCGACCCACTTCGCGGGCTCCCAATACTGAACCTGCGAATCATGAAGCCCCGTAGTCACCAACAACGCTGGATAGTCCTGTGCCACGACATTATCGTACGGGGAATAAGACTTGATGTAATCATAATATTTTTTGTCATTCGGATTGCCCCATTCGTCATATTCACCAGTGGTCAATGGAATGGATTCGTCAAGCATGGTTGTCACCACATCTACAAATGGCACTTGCGCAACGGCTCCTTTATACAGGTTTGGCGCCATATTGATGACTGCTCCCATCAGCAAACCGCCTGCGCTGCCACCTTGGGCAAACATTCGGTCAGAAGAAGTGTATTTATTTTTGACGAGATACTCACCCACATCAATAAAATCCGTAAAAGTATTCTTTTTCTTGAGCAATTTTCCGTCTTCGTACCATTGACGTCCCCATTCTTGACCGCCCCGAATATGCGCAATTACATACACAAATCCCCGATCCAATAAACTCAGCCGAACACTGCTAAAATAAGGGTTTGTGCTATAGCCATACGAGCCATAAGCATATTCTAAAAGGGGCGCAGAGCCGTCTTTTTTCAATCCTTTTTTATAGACAATCGAAACAGGGATTTTGGCCTTGCCATCTCTAGCCGTGACAAAAATACGCTCTGATTGATAGTCGTTTTTGTCGAAAGACCCAATCACTTCTTGTTGTTTGAGCAAGGTTCTTTTTTGGGTGGACATATCAAAGTCAAATACCGAATTGGGGGTCGTCATCGAAGTATAAGAAAAGCGCAAAATCTTGGTATCAAAATCTAAATTCGTTCGTGGAAAAGCGGAATAAGCCGCTTCATCAAATGGGATGTAGTAGTCCTTGCCCTTTACAGGAATCACATGAATTTGCTGGGTCGCATCTTTGCGCTCACTCAACACCATATAGTCTTTGAAAATGTCAATATCCGACAATAATGTGGTTTTACTATGTGGGATGACTTCTTGCCAATTTGATTTTTCGGTGGCAGCAACTGGCGTTTCCATGAGTCGAAAATTTTGGGCTTTCCAATTGGTAATCACATAAAATTTATCTTCAAAATGCGCAATATGGTACTCATGATCTCGCTCTCTAGGCTGAAAAACCTTAAATTCGCCAGTTGGTTTATCGGCATCCAAAATGCGCATTTCGGAAGAAAGTGTAGCACTAGAGCCGATGACGAGATACTTATTGGACTTCGTTTTGTAGATATAACAGCTAAAAATGTCGTCTTTTTCGTGAAAAACCAGCTTATCTCTTTGGTTGCCCAA
>CAYTLX010000240.1:0-4241 GCA_964438645.1 uncultured Saprospiraceae bacterium
GCCGTTCTCTCCCTTCGGCCGCTGCCGCACCCGACCCTTCGGGATCGGTCGTTCATGTCAGAAGTCTTCACCGTGACCCGCTACGCCTCCGTATGAAGCGTATTTTTTCTTAGCCCATAGTTGTACTATGGGCTAAGATTAGAATTATTGAGTCTCTCCTGCTTCTCGTCAAGAATGCTTAAAAGCCGTTCGGATCATCAGGCCAGCACTAGTCACCAGAAACTATTTATCCACCACACTAACCCATGTCCCGGTAGTAGCCGCTCGAATCGTATTATCATACATCGCTTCACAGTAGGTCGCTGGCATATAATACCTACCAGGATAAGCGGCATTCAAAAGTACGCGATAAGTCCTTGAATTATAAGTACTTACATCAAAATAAGTAAACACCCGATCATCCCGAATATCTTGATAATCGAAAGGAGAATTATCACTAAATGCTTGGACTTCACTCATCCGAGAATTACCTATCTCCCACCCTGACGGGAATATTTGCGTAAGCGCCATATTCTCATATCTTCTAAAACGTGTACCTGGATTGCCAATGGTCACTTCTGCATAAAAGTCTTTACCACGTGGCAAACTCCTTGGATTAATGGTGTTGCCATCCAAACTTTTATAAACGACCGACATACTCAAATCACTATCCGCCATACGCTTTTCTTCGCCTGCTTTAGGCTTTCCTTCTCTGATGATTCGGACATACAAATCTCCATTACTTGTATTTTTCAAGGTCACTTTTTCTGGCTTATCAGGATGCTCAAAAATGTGGCTTGCCATCGGTTTTTCTGATTTTTCAGAAGCCGATTGACCGTTTATGGTGTAATTATAAACCAACTTATCGGGCTTATGCTCACTATAATACTTCGAAATCGCCAATAGACTATATGCTGTAGTTTGCGTACTGTACCAATGATCTAGCCCCAAAGACTTGCTAATATCCACTAACAATTGGTACCCTTTGGTAGTCATTCCAAGCATTCTCATCGTTTCTAAAGCCATCGCTTTATCTCTCAAGGGGCTTCCATAAGAATATCCTAATTCTACATAATCTTTAATATCCGTAGTTGCTTCCGCCAAAAGTTGCTTTCCGACATCCTTTTTACCGATAATTGCGTAAGCGCCTGCTAGCTGCCAACGAGCCATATTCGTTAAATTGGGGTCGGTTCTCAGGCGATTCATTGCTCCTTTTACTGGTTTTCCCGCAAGGGCCAACGTCTCCAAACGGTAGGCTTGATCATTATATGAATACCCATAATACTTCGTTGATGGGCGCCAATCATTGGCCATTTGTGTCTGAAAACGCACCCAGCTTTCCAACATCGCTTCAGGCACTACATACCCTTTGGCTTTGGCTTCCACCAAAAAGTGCCCTGCATAATTACTGCCCCATGGATCCGGCTCGTCACCGCCTGGCCAATAAGCAAAACCACCACCGACTTGGAATAATTTCAGGCGCTCTATGCCTGCTTTGATATTTTTGTCTATTTCATTGGCTTTGTGCTCATTCAAATCTTGTAGGGCATCCACATATAACTGTGGGAAAACCGAAGACGTCGTTTGCTCGATACATCCATGCGGATATTGAATCAAATACCGCAATCGATCCCCCAAGTTTAGTGGCGGTACAGACGCGACTTCTACGGAGCTGGTATTAGATCCCGTCACTCCAAAAGGAGCTACATTCCAAGTTTTTGACTCCCCAGATTTTAGCACATATTCTTCTACATTAGCCATCATTGGGTTGGCATTCCTTACGGAAATTTCAATTTTATCATTAGCGATATGGCGTCCACTTTTGGCGTTGATAGTAAAGTGTGCAATACCTTGTGCATCCTTCACATTGACTGGAAAATAAACTACTTTATCTCCCAATTTATCAAAGTGTACTGTCTTATTCTTTCCTTTCGGAAAACTGACTAAACCACTTGATTCTGAAAGGGTAATCGTCACATCTTTCACATCTTTTTCCATCGCAAATACGGTCACAGGCAACACGACATTTTCACCAGAGCCTAAGACCCTAGGCAGGGTTGGCTGTACCATCAATGGCTTTCTAACAGGAATTGTTTTTTCTGTATTTCCGTAGGCTTCATCCCCGACCGCTACGACCATTGCCCTGACCGAGCCCACATAATTGGGAAAGTGGAAATCGTGTTTTGCGGTCTGTCCTTTTTTCAATTCAAAAGGACCAAAATGCAAGACTATGGGTTTAAATCTATTGGCGCTATTCGCCTTCTCTTTGTCCACGACTTCATCATCTCCACCGATGGCTAAGATTCGGTCATTATCCCCATTAAAAGCCCCCAAAATATAATCATATACGTCCCAAGTCTTCACGCCCAAAGCTTCTTTGGCATTAAAAGCACTATACGGAGAAGGCGTTTTAAATCGAGTCAAATCTAACAACCCATCATCGACTATCGCAATGGTATAAGCCATGCTTCGACCTTTGCTTTCCGTCACTTCCAGTTGGATGTCTGAATCTGGCTCCCACTTATCTTTTGTAACGATTTGGGGCTCTAATCTTGATTTTGGATTTTCAATTTTGATGGGAACGATACCATACATACGCATCGGCAAATCGTTGCTCGTATTGGCATGTGGCTGTACCATCGAAACCGAAACATAAATATTAGGTACCATGTCTTCCGTTGCCGTAAAAGTAAAGACATTGCTTCCATCCGTAGATTCTCTTCGGAAAGAAGACACGATGGTTCCCCCTTTTTCAATGGTAATCAATGCGCGTCCCGCTTTGCCCGTAGGCACTTTAACACGGACTTCATCGCCGACATCATATTTCTTTTTTTCTGGCTCTAAGGGCAGCATGGCGGCTGCTTGCAATTGCTCACGGCTACGAGTTTGCCCCCAAGGATAACCTGCATAAGCAATCTCCCCCGAACTTTGACCATTCACAGGGTCATAAACACGGATCAAGTATCGTCCCCAATCTGGTGGAGTTACTTCCCAAGTCACTTGCCCCCGACTATTGGTAATCAGCTTGACTGATTCAATAGAAGTAGAATACCTAGAATTATTAAATCGAGAAATATAGTCATCATCACTGTCCCACCACCAACTCCAACTCAGCCGATATAAATTAAATTCCAATTTTCTACCTGCAACTGGCTTACCGTTCTCGGTGATAGTCACGGCTTTAATGATATTGGGTTCATCTAAATTAAAGCGCTTATAACCGTATTGCTTAGGTATCAACAACCCCGTATAAACATCATACGGACTAAATACAACAGAAAAGTTATCGGTACTAAAATCGCCCCCTTTCTCGGTCGCTTTGATTTGGTAAGCGACCTTCATCATTCCTGGAAAGTCCTTACCTTCAGAGATATTATCGGCAAAACTAGCCAAACCATCTGCATCTGTTTTTCCATCAAAAACTTCTATTTGTTGATAGGTTTCTCTTCGAGTTGGATCATCAAAGGTAAAATCACCGTAGTTTGGAAACTTCGTTTTGTGTCGCTTGAATTGTCTTTTTACACTCACACCTACATAAGAAGCGGGTGCACCATGTAACCATTTTATATCCAAATTCACTTTGCCATTGGCATTGGCTGCCGTTAGTTTTTCTGGAAGGTCAGATAGGATTTTTAAGCGGTTGGGTTTGATGGTTTCAATTCGGAGTGTTTTATAAAACTTCGCTCCACCAGCACTGATGGTTGCCTTCCAGTATCCCGTCGGCGCATCTGCACGTGTGGCAATTGGGAAAGAGTATAAACCCTTTAGGTTTTTGCTCACCGTTTTGGTTAGATAAGTGTTATTTCTAGCGTCTTTCACTTCCAAAGTAACGGGATACCCGTCTTCCATGCCTGCTTCTTTTACCAGCACAAAATTTAAGAAAATACTGTCTCCAGGACGCCAAACGCCCCGATCTCCATAGACAAAGCCTTTGGTGCCTTCTTGGATTATTTCTCCATCTACATCAAACCGACTAACGGATAGATTCTGCCCTTCTGCCATTCTCAAATACCCCACCTTATCTCCTTTTTTAGCTTTCACAAAATAAGCTTTTCGCGCAAGCACCGAATGAAAGATACCGTCTTGGTCTGTTTTTCCCGTAAGGATACTTTGTTGTTGATAATCAAAAAACTCAATATCCACTCCGCCCATCGGCTTGGTGGTATTTAGGTCAGAAATAGACAAATACATCTCTTTTTGATCACCAGCTTTCGCAATAATACCCATATCAGACAAAAAGACATTACGTCGGACAAAACGCT
>CAYTLX010000241.1:0-4234 GCA_964438645.1 uncultured Saprospiraceae bacterium
CTATTTTTTTGAAGCGTAGCTGGGCTACGTGATAAAAAAATAGCAAAAACAGGCGAAAAAAGGGCATTTTGTGGCAAAAATCTGCCCTACCTAAATAAATAGTTACAAAATAAATATACGATATTTTGAAAGGCATATCCGTAATAATGGGTTGCTATTTAATATTTTTACTATCTTTGGGTGGAACACTTCCTTTTTTTGAAGCCTAGTCCCTTGTAGGCTTTTTATGCGAATATGTAACTCATTGATTGAATGCTCGTTATATGTTTCGCTTGCTTTCCTTAATAGAAAACAATCCCAGTGAAAGATTTAAAATACCCTATTCGATTTGTTTTTAAAATATCGACTTTTGCTAATGACTTTACAGCAAAAGATGCGGATAATAATACAGTGGCTTACGTCAAGCAGAAGATGTTTAAGCTAAAAGAAGAGATTTCCATCTTTGCTTCTGAAAATAGAACCAAATTGCTTTTCAAAATCAAAGCCGATAAGTGGATTGATTTTTCTACTGCCTATAGTTTTACAGATAATGACGGAGCGGCACTCGGAAAGGTTGCTAGAAAAGGTTGGGCATCCTTATGGAAAGCAAAATATGAACTTATTGATCAGCACGAAAAGCTGCAATATCACATCCGTGAAGAAAATGCATGGGTAAAGGTGTGGGATTCGCTTTTGGGTGAAATACCTATCTTGGGTATATTCACAGGGTATGTGTTCAATCCGACCTATATTGTTACGGATTTAGAAGGCAAGCCTGTTGTTCGTCTTAAAAAAGAGCCTTCATTTTTCGGAAGAAAGTTTGTTGTCCTAAAAATCGCCGATATTGATGAAGATGACAAACAAAGAATTATGCTTGGATTGATGATGATGATTCTTTTGGAACGTCGTCGGGGCTAACGTTATCCTTTTTGTAACTGTTTAGGTACTACAAATTTTGCCACAAAATGCCTATTTTCTGCCTAAAAATAGGGGCACCACAGTTACTCCTTTTTTTATCCTAGTTGGCTTCGTATTCTTTTATAAAAGCGCCATATCGTTCATCTTGTTGTAGTAGCGCTTTGTTGCCTATCATGATGATTTGATTTCTAGCACGCGTCAGTGCGACATTCAACTTTCGGTCGATATTTTCATTAGAAAGCGCCACTAAAGTCCGCAATTGATAGGGTTTGTTGAGACAAACAGAAATGATGATAATATCTCTCGCTCCCCCTTGGTATCGCTCCACCGTGTCTATTGTTAAGATATCTAACCACGCTGGATCTTGTTGAAAAATAGTCTCACGGATTTGAGCAATTTGCGCCCGATAGGGCGTAATAATACCGATAGAATCTTTGGTCAGTGGTTGGTCATTTTCTTCATAAATCGCTTTGATGTGCTGAAGTATTTCTACAACTTTTTGGGCTTCATGTTGATTTTTTTTACCCGAACCGATGGTGTCGTCTATGGGCGTATCCAAAAATAGCATTCGGTTTTTTGCGATGGATTGATCTAAGGTATTTTTGGAGTTGGTTTGTAAATAATCGGTCTTGGATTGACGAGGATTCAGGCCTTGCGGCAAAATGTTAAGTTTTTGGTCATAGAAGTGCTTGTTGGCAAACGCCATGACGTCTTCGTGCATCCGTCCCTGCATACTCAACATCCCATAGGCCCATTCCCATTCATTTTTGCGGCAACGCATAAAAAGTCGCTCAAAGTAAGAGTTGGCCAAATCATGGATGCCTAAATTGGCAAGCATAGAATCTTCTTTTTGAGAGAAAATTTTCTTTTGCGCCACTACGGCAGGCAATTGGCGGTGATCGCCAATTAAAATAAAGCGCTTAACTCGACTAAGAATGCCGATAAGTTGTGGCTCTAATATCTGAGAAGCTTCGTCAATTAGCGTGGTTTCAAACTTCATAAATTCAAAAATCTCTGGTTTATTGATGATGGATGAAATGGTAGAAACGACTATGCGATGCTCCTGAATTTTCTCTTTTACTTCTTTTCGAGTATTTAGGCTTTTTATTTTTTCCGAAAGGAGCTGCTCGCGAAATCGCTCATTCGTGGAGTTGATATTACCAATCCTAAAGTATAAATCTTTCATCTCAGGCATCCCATTTTCGATGGCACCACAGATTTCATCGACCGCTCGATTCGTATAGGCAAGGAGTAAGACATTTTGTTTCGTATTTGTCGCAAGATACTGTACTGCCGTTTTTAATATTACGCTAGTCTTTCCCGTGCCTGGCGGGCCCCATAGCAAGAAAAAATCTTTTGCCGAAAGCATCTTGGACAGGATAGCGGCTTGTTCATCCGTGAGGCCTTGAGTGGCGGGCAGACCCATTAGATTGGACTTTTTAGGTGCTCGCTGAGTAAGTAAAAGTTCACGACGTTGTTTGGGAGCCGTCGCCCAGTCAAATAAGGAACGATAAAGGGACTGGAACGCTCGCTCCCATAAGTCGGGCTCCAGCATCCATAAGGAATCATTGCTCAAATCTTCGGGATTGACTTGGTATGAGCGCAATTGAACCCGAACCAACTTATCGTCCATAAAAATAATGCTCCCCTTAATGACTCGCGCACTGATGACGGACGATTCTTTGTTGTCTGGATGCAGGATGACGATGTCCCCAATTCTAAAGTTAGCAAGTGGATTGGTGGTGGCGGTTTTCTGAAAAGTAATCACTGGAAACTCGGTAGAAGCATCCTTTTCTTTCATTTTTAGCCCTTGCAAAATGGAGAAATCCGCTTCTTTTTCTGCTTTCGAATTCATCCAAAGTTGTGCTTGCCCACTCCGACTTGTTAAGGATGCATCCCCGACTTTTGCTAGCCAGTTTTCTCTTGCGATAAAAGAAGTAAATGCTTTAAAATACCTTTTTTCTAATTTGGTGAGCGCTTCGTTTTTGTTTTCAGCGTTTTGCTTTTTCTTATCAGCCTGACCAGAGAAAGCATCATAAAAAAGTTTGAAATTGGTGTGGGTAAAGCCGCGATATTGCTCAAACTGTCTCGGGTTGATGTATTCTAATATAGAATGCTTGTCTAACGGTTCATCATTGATTTGGTATAAAGCTCTTTCGATAGCAACGAGCTCATTTCTAGCTTGGATGGCTTCGTATTGGATGGATTTGATGCGTGGAGCATATTTGAGTTGATCCGTATCTAGTGTGGAGTATAGGATGTAGTTGGTGGGATTATTTTTTTTGGAGATGGAGCGGATAAGTAAGTCGTAGAGTAGGGTTTGGGTATAGTGAGACTGGCTGAGTCCATATTTGTTGGCACGAAATGGCTTTCCACTTTTTAATTCTATGATGACACTTTTATTGGGTTCGGTCTTACTTTCGTAAAAAAGATCCAACCGTCCTTGGATGCCATAGGTGTTAGAAAAAAAAGCGGGCTCTAAAACGGCCGTTTTTCTGTCGATTTTTTCATTTTCAAAATCTTGAGTGATGACTTTGTAGATAGACACAAAATGCTTTTGGCTCTTTTGGTAAACCGTTCGGATCATGGCATCATCCCAAATGGAGAAAATTAAAGGGTATTGTCGAAAGACCTTAGGAAAAAGGGATTTGAAGGATTGATCGGGATTGGTAGTTAATTCGTCTAGAAAGAAGTTGGCAATATTTCCGAGCATGATGGGGGGCGTCACTTCGTAGGGCAGAAATTTATTCACCATATAGGCAAGGGGGAGATTATGCTTGGCGCCGATAGAAGCCGCCACCGCACTAACATCTACCAAGTAATCAGGCTCGAGCACAAATCCTTTCGGAAAATAAACTCCGTCTGCGTCCATTTCAACATCTAACAACTGGACGATGGTGGGATACCCAAACACCTTGTCTAAAAGAATGATGGAGTTTTTGAAGTTTTCATTGCGGTCAGAGATATTGTACTTGATGCGGATTTTTTCATCGGGGTCTTGCTCTAAATAACCAATTAATTCTTGGCTTTTAGCATTGTTGTCTATGATGATAGCTCTTACATCATGGAAAAAAGAGACAATTTCTCGATTTTTTCTTTTTCTTTTGGGAAAAGAGTAGGGGAGCTGCTCTTTTAATTCGGGGCTGATGGTGCCTTCCGAAAGTCTTTCGAGAAGATGCAGGCAAACGGTCATCCCTAATTTGTAAAATTCTTCAGTTTTGGGAGAGTCAACTACTTGAGTAAGGTGTCTAGTATTTATCCGAAAGGAATTGGAAAAGTAGTGGAGCTTCGGGGGAAAACTAAACTTTTGGGAGATATAGGATAGTTTGGCAAATAA
>CAYTLX010000242.1:0-4218 GCA_964438645.1 uncultured Saprospiraceae bacterium
GCTTAAAATCTGGGACAAAGATGGCAAGCTTATCAAAGGGGACGCAAAAGCCAAAAAGACGGAAACCAAAAAGCCTAAGAATAAAACTACTGCTAAAAAAGCATCTTCTAAAAAAGATGATTTGAAAAAGGTAGAAGGTATTGGACCCAAAATCGAAGGCTTATTAAACGCTGAAGGTATTTTTACTTGGGCTAAACTTGCCAAGACTTCTGTCAAAAAAATTCAATCTATTTTAGATGCCGCTGGACCTAGATACCGTATGGCACAGCCACAAACCTGGCCCGAGCAAGCTGACCTTGCGGCAAAAGGTAAATGGGATGAATTAGAGAAGCTACAAGATTATTTAGATGGTGGAAAATCGCCAAAGTAAGCCGTAGATAACCAAATGAATCGAACGCCCCTGCATTAACTGCAGGGGCTTTTTTTTTTTTGCACACACAGTGAGTAGAATTTTTGCAAATGAAAATACGTTCTTTAACCATGAGACTACATTTTTTTGTTGGGAGCCTAGTATTATTCTTCTCTTGCAAAGGACTATCCGCAGAAAACAAACTAACAAACACCCCTAATTCTGCAATAGAAACGATTTCTATTGCCACAATATCTTTAGATACCAATAGTACCCACGTAGATTCTCTCGTAGCTGCGGCAATCGCTCTCACACAGGATGAAGTGATGTATGACGGAGCCTACTTTTCCATTCCATATCCCAATGGGGACGTGCCGAAGGGGCTTGGTGTGTGTACGGACGTGGTTATTCGGGCTTACCGTAAGCTAGGAATTGATCTCCAAAAAGAAGTGCATGAAGATATGGAAGCCAATTTTAGCCTTTATCCCAAAAATTGGGGCCTAAAAAAAACAGATACAAACATAGATCACAGGCGTGTCCCCAATCTAATGACCTTTTTCAAACGACATGGAACGGAAAAACTGATAACTAAAAATCCAAATGATTATGTCCCAGGCGATTTGGTTTGTTGGATGCTATCAGGCAATCTAACCCACATCGGAATTGTCGTCAATCAAAAATCTACTGATGGAAAACGCTTTCTAATTGTCCATAATATCGGTGCAGGCCAAGTTTTAGCAGACTGCTTATTTGATTTTAGAATTATTGGGCATTATAGCTATTGAGTTCAGTACATCTTTTAAGATGTGTTCTTGGGCGGTAGCAATGTCACAGGCGACAGCATAACTCGTAATTACTCGTACGGACTCTTAATTACTCGTAAGTACTGTTCATTCGGAAACACTTTTCCCTTTCATCGCATCCAAAATAGTCTTATCCATAGCACGATGAGCCAATGGAGCAGAGAAATCATTAAGCGCTTGGATTTTGACATTAATTAAATCTTTATCTAAACCTTCAATTGCTTCTTGGAGCTGGGCTTTATGGTCAAGTAGCGTCATGACTTCCCCGACAGAAAGAATATCAGGGTTTTGATGGATAAACTTGTCGATAGCATACAAGATATGATTCCCTTCATTTCGGGCTTCTAATAAAGCTTTTATTTTCATGTCATCCTTTGCATTACGCACAGAATCAATGAGCATTTTGCCCATTTCTTCTTCCGAAATACCATATTGAGACCGAATTTCTATGGTTTGTTCGACGCCAGAACGAAGCTCCCGAGCACGCACATTAAGTACGCCATCTGCGTCTATAATGAAGCCAATTTCAATCTTAGGAAGCCCAGCGGGCATAGGTGGTATTCCCGAAAGGATAAACTCTCCAAGCTTTCTATTATCACCGACCAACTGTCTTTCTCCTTGATAAATAGCGACTTTGAGCTTAGTTTGTCCATCGACCGAAGTGGTGTATTCTCGACCGACTTTAGCGGGTATTTTGGAGTTTCGGGGCAAGATGACATCCATCAAATCCCCAATCGTTTCAATCCCCAAGGATAGGGGAGTAATGTCCAAAAGCAAAGTGTCTTTATTATTTCCCGCAAGGATATCTGCTTGAATAGCGGCACCAAGCGCCACCGTTTCGTCAGGGTTAATATAATCTTTTAAGCGCGAATCATTCGTCTTTTGATCTGCTTCGCTAAAGAAGTTGTTGACAGATGTCTTGACCAAGGGAACACGCGTAGAGCCGCCCACCAAAACAATAGCTTCTATATCTTTAGGTGTAAGCTTCGCATCCTTCATCGCATGGCTGCAAAGCTGCATCGTTTTTTCTATAAGCGGTTGGATGGACTCTTCAAATTGCTTGCGCGAAATACTGACCAATTGTCCATTTATCTCTTGCGAGAAAAAGTCATTTTCCGATAAGGCGATCTTTGCCTTCTCAGCAGCTAGACGTATAGACTGTCCTAAGGATTTATCTTTCTCTAAGTCTTCGGAGTTGATGAATTTTTGCGCAAGCCAATACTCTATAATCGCTCGATCAAAATCATCTCCACCCAAAAAAGTATCGCCATTGGTGCTGAGCACTTCATATATACCGTCCCCAATTTCTAGGATACTAATGTCAAAAGTCCCCCCACCTAAATCATAAACCGCCACTTTCTTGGCGGCGACAGAAGTCTCTTTTTCTTTGGGGGCATCCAGACCATACACCAAGCTTGCAGCGGTCGGCTCATTGACAATACGGAGTACATCTAGCCCCGCAAGCTTACCCGCATCACGTGTCGCTTGTCTTTGGGTATCATTAAAATAAGCGGGAACAGTAATCACCACTTTTGATATTTCAGTATCTAAAACACTTTCAGCACGCTCTTTTAACTCTTTGAGAATCAGCGAAGAAAGCTCAATAGGAGAGAAAAATTTATCCTTTACCCGAATCTTAACTAAGCTATCTGTATCATCATCAATAATCTGATACCCTAGGATATTTTTGAAGGATTTGATGTCTCCAAAAGCCTTGCCCATCAGTCTCTTTACAGAGAAAATAGTATTTTGGGGATCTTCCGTTAGGTATTTTTTGGCTTCATTACCGACTAGAATTTGGCCATCTGGCGCAAAATAAATAATGGACGGAACGAGCGCAGTGCCATTTTCTGGATCTTTAATAATCTTAGGCTCATCACCATCCATGTAAGCCACTAGGCTATTGGTCGTCCCTAAGTCGATACCAACAATTAAATCTCTCTTCTCTTCGGCAATTTTGCCTTCCTGCATATTGATCGGTACGATGGCCATATTGGGTTATTTATTGTAAAGAAATAATTTGAAGCTATAGACATAACTAGCAATAATGACTAGTAAAATCGCAAGCGAGCCAACCATTGTTGGATAAAAATTAGGCTCATGACTATATTCACCGACATTACTAAAGATATTTTTGGTAAACAAAAATAGAAATACCATCGGCACCAACATAACCACAATGTTCAATACGGCTATCATCAATAAATCAAAGCGTTTTTTTTCTCGTGCTTCTGCATGAAAATACTGCTTAGTTGAAGCGTAAGCAAAGTACAGCAGTATGAATCCAATAAAGGTGAAAGTATCGGTAGGAATACGCCCACCAGCTACGGATTCGGTATTTACGGGATTATAAATAGATGCCAGACCTAGGCCTGTAATGGCGATGCTATAAATCCACATAGCGATATAAGGTAACCATTTCATATCCTTCACAGTTGTATTAAAAAAATGGAATTTGCGTGGACGCAAGATTCTTTCAGCTAGAGAAACACCAAAAGTTTTGGTTTGTTCTCCTGTGATAAATGTCATTTTAGCATTTGACTATTATCGTTTTATTTCATGTTAATTTTTCATTCATTTGTCCTGTATTATTTCTGTCACTAAAAATCAGGACGTATGTATGTACATGTTGCCGTGTTTACAATAAAGGAAGGAGATGACATCACTTTCATTGAAATGCAAAAATTTGAAGAAATTCAGGATGCAAAGAAAAACGGTTTGGATCACTTCCATATCCTAAGAGATCGTACCAATCCCCATAAGTACTGGTTGCTTGAATATTGGGAAACTAAAGATGCTCGGGATAAATACGAAGAATTACCCATTCACAAGGAGTTTCACAAGAACAGAGCGCCTATAATGGATGGCGAAAGACAATCTTATGAATGTGATTTGCTAGTCTAAGTGCTACTTCAACGGAGCGAAGCGACTAATGAACGGAGCGAAGCGACAATTGAACGCCGAAGGCAATTGAACGGAGCGAAGCGACTATTGAACGGAGCGAAGCGACTATCCAAAGAAGCAAAGCAACCAAATACCAGCCATTTGTCATAAAATTATGTTAAA
>CAYTLX010000243.1:0-4217 GCA_964438645.1 uncultured Saprospiraceae bacterium
GATAACCCTGTGTCTGTTTCTGCAGCGGGTGTTTCTTCTAACCAATTGAAAGTGACAGGGTCTGGTATTAATATCACCAAAAAAGGGACTGGGAAGTACAATGTAACAGCTTCTAGACCAAGCAATGATGCTTACATAACGGTGTCAGGTGGTGGCTTGAAGCCAACAAAGTTTGCTTATCGAGTAAAACGAATTCCTGACCCAGTAGCTATGTTAGGTAAGTATGAGTCGGGCTCTATTGGAAATGGAAGTTTTAAGGCGCAGCAAGGCTTGATCGCTAAGTTGAAGAACTTTGACTTTGCAGCCAAGTGTAATATTCAAGGTTTTGAAATGACTTACGTAAGAAAAAGAGAAGATGGAGTTGTTGCCCGAAATGGGGGGGGGCGCTTCAAGCCAGAAGTATTGCGTTTAGTGAAAAAAGCTAGACCTGGTGATATTTATTATTTTGAGAAGATAAAGGCAAAATGCCCTGGGGACAAGGCTGGAAGAAAATTGCCTAGTATTGCCTTTAAAATAAGATAATACTTTACAGAATAAGAGCACATCAAAACACGTTTAGGTAACTAAACAATGATTAATAAATAACTGAGAAAATGAAAATGCTAAAATTAATTTTGCCATTGTTTGTGGTTGCGTTTTTGACTACGGGGCTATTTGCTCAAGAGCCAGAAAGCGTTAAAACAGAAACATCAACACTTGATTATCCAGATAAGCCGTTAGATGACGTTGTAGAACGTAATTTGACGAGTGAAAAAAGAATTCTTCCTTATGAAACAATGAGAGAAGGGGATATTCTTTGGTCAAAGAAAATTTGGAGAGTGGTGGACGTTCGAGAAAAGATGAACTTACCCTTTGCTTATCCCGAAAAGCCGTTTTTTACCATTTTAGTAGATGGTTTGAAAGATGGAGCTTTGACTGCATATAGCGTGGAAGATGATAAGTTCTCGTTCCCAATTTCTGGCGCAGATGTCGAATCAATGTTGTATAGTGTTGATACCGAATATGTTGTTGATCCAGATACCTACGAAGAGAAGATGACTGTTGTAAGAAATGAAGTAGATGCTGAGAATGTGAAGCGTTACAGACTGAAAGAGATGTGGTTCTTTGATGCGGAGTCTTCTACTATGCGTGTTAGAATTTTAGGCATAGCACCTATTATCGACAAATTAGATGATGATGGTAATTTCCAAAGAGAACAAGCATTATTTTGGATTTATTACCCAGATTCTCGAGAGTGGTTGGCAAAATATAGAGTAGCGAATTTTGCAGGTAATGAGGCTAGTCCGATTACTTGGGAAGATTTGTTAGAGATGAGATTTTTCTCTAGCTATATATTAAAGCAGTCCAACGTGCGAGATCGGCGGATTGCAGATTATATGACTAATGGGGTAGATGCCTTGTTAGAAGGGGAGAAAATCAAAAACTCTATCTTTAATTTTGAGCAAGATTTATGGTCTTATTAAGGGCTAAAATTGGATAAACCACTGATATCGGTGGTCTAAGCGGAGCGACTTTTTCTAAGTCGCTCCGCTTTTTTATTGCACAAAGTGGCCAATTTACTTGTCGGTTCTGGGGCGTAGAAATACGGAGTTTTATTCGTTAATTTATTGTTTTCGACGGGATTTTTCACTTTCATGAAAATGTGGAAAAAAGCTTGTCGTATAGGAGATGATAAAAAGTATTATAATTTATTGATTATCAGGTAGTTATCAGTAAATAGTTTTTGAATAAGATTTTTTTTGGAAAATAAGTTTCATGTTAGTAGAAAAAATAGTACCTTTGCATTCGCTTTTTAAACAAGGTGGTTTATCCACTGATTAAGAATAATTTTTATGCCAACAATTAACCAGTTAGTTCGTAAGAGCCGTAAGAAGATCGTCATGGCGAGCAAGTCTAGGGCTTTGGATAGCTGTCCCCAAAAGCGGGGCGTGTGCACAAGAGTATATACAACTACTCCGAAGAAACCCAACTCTGCATTGAGAAAGGTAGCAAAGGTGAAGTTGACTAATGGAATTGAAGTGATTGCTTACATTCCTGGAGAAGGCCATAATTTGCAAGAGCACTCTATTGTGCTTGTAAGAGGTGGTAGAGTAAAGGATTTGCCAGGTGTAAGATACACGGTCGTAAGAGGAGCATTGGATACAGCAGGTGTAGATGATAGAAAACAGAGTCGTTCAAAATATGGCACAAAGCGGCCAAAAAAATAATCTGATAAGAAGATGAGAAAAAGAAAACCAAAAGTAAGGTATCTCGCTCCTGATCCAAGATATAATGATCAGATGGTAACACGTTTTGTCAACAACATGATGTATGAGGGCAAAAAGAGTTTGGCGTTTAAGATTTTTTATGATGCATTGGATATTGTAAAAGAAAAGACTTCCGAAAATGAATTGGAAGTATGGAGAAAAGCGCTTAATAACATAATGCCACAAGTCGAAGTAAGAAGTAGAAGAATTGGTGGTGCTACTTTTCAAATTCCAGTAGAATTGCCTGCTAGAAGAAAAGTAACCGTTGGCATGAAGTGGTTGATTACTTTTGCGCGTAAGCGTGGTGGTCGTGGAATGGCAGAAAAACTAGCAGCGGAAATAATCGCAGCAAGTAAAGAAGAAGGAGCCGCAGTGAAGAGAAGAGAAGATGTCCATAAGATGGCCGAATCAAACAGAGCATTTGCTCACTTTAAAGTTTAATTTTTTTAAAAGACGGAATGACTAATCTTAAGTTTACACGGAATATTGGAATTGCTGCGCACGTAGATGCAGGAAAGACGACGATGACAGAGCGTATCTTGTTTTATACGGGTATCAGTCATAAGATAGGTGAAGTGCATGATGGTGCTGCGACAATGGACTGGATGGAGCAGGAGCAAGAAAGAGGTATTACGATTACTTCTGCTGCGACTAGAACGCATTGGACATGGAAGGATCAAGAATATGTGGTCAATATCATTGACACACCAGGTCACGTAGATTTTACTGTTGAAGTAGAACGTTCTTTAAGAGTATTGGATGGGGTGATTGCGCTATTCTGTGCCGTTTCGGGTGTGGAACCACAGTCAGAAACAGTTTGGAGACAAGCGGATAGATATAAAGTGCCACGTCTAGGTTTTGTTAATAAAATGGATAGATCTGGTGCGGATTTCTTTAAGGTTGTAAATGACATTAAAGTAAAACTTGGCGCCAATCCAGTTCCATTACAAGTGCCGATTGGAGCAGAAGATGACTTTAAGGGGGTTGTGGATCTTTTGACAAAGAAAGCAATCGTGTGGGATGATGAGTCGCACGGAATGACCTATAAAGAAATTCCAATTCCTGAAGATTTAATAGATGTAGTTGAAGAGTATAGAGGATTGTTGATTGAGTCTGTCGCCGAGTATAATGATGAGATTCTGGAGAAATTCTTTGATGATCCAGATTCCATTTCAGTTGAAGAGTTACAAGTGGCTATTCGTGCTGCTGTAACCGATATGAAAATTATCCCAATGATGTGTGGGTCTGCCTTTAAGAATAAAGGGGTTCAAGCAGCATTAGATGCGGTCTGTACCTATCTACCATCACCGACGGATATTGATGCAATCGAAGGGATCAATCCTGATACGGAAGAGCCAGAATTGCGAAAGCCATCTCCTGATGAGCCATTTGCAGCATTAGCTTTTAAGATTGCAACAGATCCATTTGTGGGTCGATTGGCATACATTCGTGTTTATTCTGGTCAATTAGATGCAGGCTCTTATGTTTTGAACACAAGGTCTGGGAAGAAAGAGCGGATTTCTCGTATCTTTCAGATGCATGCCAATAAGCAAAATTCTATTCCAGGGGTTGAAGCAGGAGATATTGCAGCGGTCGTAGGATTTAAGGATATTAGGACGGGAGATACTTTATGTGCGCTAGACAAGCCAATTGTATTGGAAAGCATGACTTTCCCTGATCCTGTAATCAGCGTGGCTATTGAGCCTAAATCACAAAAAGATATTGATAAATTAGGAACAGGTCTGTCTAAGTTAGCAGAAGAAGATCCTACATTTATCGTAAGATATAACGAAGACACCAACCAAACCGTTATTAGCGGAATGGGTGAGTTACACTTAGAAATTTTGGTTGATCGTTTGAAACGTGAATTTAAAGTAGAGTGTAATCAAGGTGCGCCAATGGTTAACTACAAGGAGGCGCTTACGCAAACAGTTGATCATACAGAACGTTTGAAAAAGCAGAGTGGTGGAT
>CAYTLX010000244.1:0-4210 GCA_964438645.1 uncultured Saprospiraceae bacterium
TTTTATCACGTAGCCCAGCTACGCTTCAAAAAATATAGCTTCAACATACACAAAATGCCTATTTTCTGCCTAAAAACAGGAGCACCTAAACAGTTACCATAAGTTATAACAAAGAGTTGATGTCATAAATTAACATTTATTCATATATTTGCCGCATATTATCACCCTTATGAAGCATTTATTGGCTATTTTCTTGATGTTGTTTTTTTGGGCTTGCCAGTCGAATCAAGCCCCGAATCAATCCAATCAATCGACTAAAAACACTACCCATAATAAAAAATCTGCCCTTTTAACTTATCGCAATCACTCGGAAATATTGGCGAATATTCCCGAGCTAACTGCCTTTAGGCAAGCGATAACTTCTGCTTTGCAGCAAAAACAACCAGTCATATTATATCCCGATGATGAGCTCAAGCTTCAATATTTAAAATTTGCGGAAGCAGAAGCACTCAAGAATAAAGAATTTACGGCTCAATTATTTTTGCCGCAATCCAGAGAGCCGCTACTTAACATGATTTTGGATATTAGAGCTCCCAAGCCTTCTGAATTAAGAAAAAATAAAATTCAAGGAGATTTGGCGATGGTCGAAATGTATAATTTTTATTACAACACAGTCGTGCACGCCTTTTTGGATAAAACCACCCAAAAGGTTGTCAAAGTCTCCAGTGCTCCTGGTACGCAGCCTAATTTGACTAAAAAATTGCAAAAGCTTGCCACCAAGATAGCGATGGCTTATCCTGATGTTCAACAACAATTAGGTATCTCCAATGGGCAGGTGACTCCGCAATTTAATATTAAAGTAAGGAATTCAAAAAGCGAAAGATTTAGGCATTTGTGTGCTGCCGTCACCATTACGCCAAAAGGGGCAAAAGAGACGCTTTGGGTTTTGGTTGATTTAACCACTTTGAAGGGAGTCGGTTTTCAGTGGATGCCATTGTGGAACCCTAAACGCCCCCAATTAGTCACCGAAAGAAGCCTGCAAAATGAAGTGATTACCGAGTCCTATTGCAGCGATACCATTCGTCTCGAAAGGAATAATTGGGTCATCCATTATCAGTTGACTAATTCCGACGGAATAGAAATTTTTGATGCATCTTACCATGGAAAGCTTGTCCTAAAATCTGCTAAATTAGTCGATTGGCATGTCAGCTATCCTGACAAAAAAGATTTTGGGTATTCGGATGCGATGGGTTGCCCCAAATTTAGTTCTGCTGCCGTAGTCGCCTTCGAACCACCTGATATACAGCCTATTATGAAAGGACGTCAGGAAGTTGGCTTTTCTTTTATTCAAGATTTTCGGAGTCCTGTTTGGCCGAAGGCTTGTAATTATCGCTATCAAAACTTGTTTGAATTTTATGCGGATGGTCGTTTTCGCATTGCTGGAGTTAACCTAGGTTTGGGGTGTAGTAATAATGGCTGGTATCGACCTGTTTTTAGAATTAACCTTGCGGATAAAAAAGGTCAATCCATTGCATCTTGGCAAGATGGAAATTGGAAAAAATGGGACACAGAAAATTGGCTACTTCAAAAAGACAAATCTAATTTTTCGCCGCAAGGCTATCAGTTTAAAATTACCAATGCAGACGGCTCTGGTTATTATCTCGAACCCAATCAAGGACAGTTTGGAGACCATAGCCATGGAGATCATGCCTATACATTTGTGACGGTAGAGCATCTGGGAAAGGGCGAAGGCGAGCAGGATATGCCGACATTGGGCCCTTGCTGTAATACGAATTTTGAGCAAGGTCCAGAGCAATTTTTAACCCCTGCCGAGCCCTTAAATGGACATAATATCATTTGGTATGTACCGCAAATGAAAAATAGCGACAAAAAAGGCAAGCAATATTGTTGGGTAGAAACCCGGGTAGAAAATGGACACGAAGGATACCAAACATATAATGGGGTCGTCGGCCCCATGTTTGTCCCCTTCCCGTAAAGAAAATTCACGAATTTTCTCGCGATACTGAAAAAATTCACGAATTTTCTCGCCCCCCCACGCCGAAAAAAAAATTCACGAATTTTCTCCCCCCGCCCCAAAAAAAAACAAAGCAAAAAAAATAAAATGTCAAGCAAACAAGCACATAACAAAAAGCCCTTCCCTTGGATATGGATGGTACTGTCCATAGTCCTAATCCTTTCTTTATTGATATGGCGGCTTGGCGGCACAAATAAAGTCAATGCAAACGACGCAAAAAAGTATAAAAAATCCCTTGAAGTTGGTCGAGTAGATGCTTGCGCAAAAAATCCAAGTTTTCCTACTAAGTCGGGATTAAAACCCCCATATTTTATCGACTTACGTCAAATTGATGGCCCAGGTTTAAAGATAATTGAAGCCCGAAAAAATGGCAGAGTATTAAAAAAGGAAGAGTGGAGTAGGGCAGGCACATTAGGGCCTTATACTTTGGATAAAAATGGGGTGATTTATACGGCGCCTATTCCTTTTGTGAATTTAAGAGACCGCCCGATGTCTATCTACAATCAAATATTAAGGGTGGATAGTCAAACGGGGGCAATGACTGATTTTTTGCATTTGCCGCCAGCTGCTCAACCGACGCAAGAGAATGCGTATGGGATTGTGGGTATGGCGTACGATTGTTCCAATCATAGTATGTATGTTTCTTCGTTGGCAGGCTCAAGTGCCGAAGAAGAAGTAGGGCGTATTTTTCATATTGACTTAAAAACCAAAAAAATCCTACATCAATTAGACGGTTTTGATGCGTTGGGACTCGGGATTTTTAATATGAAATCAGGAAAGAAATTATTTTTGGGGCATGCACGGTCCCCTGAAATTTACTCTATTGCGCTCGATGAATCAGGAGATTTTATTGGTACGCCAAAGTTTGAATTTTCCTTAGCCGCTATGGAAGGGGGAAGTTATGACAATGCCCATCGTATTCGTTTTATGAAGGGTAATGTGCTTAAAATCAAGGGGATAGAGTTTAGTTTTTCTCTGATAGCGGCTAGTGACCCACAGCGAAATGTGTATCTTTTTGATTATGACGGGGTCAAAGATGAATGGAAGTTTAGGGAAGCGCATCCACAGTAATGGCGGATTTATTTTGTTGTGCTTGAGCTATGATAATTTACAATAAAAAACATGATGAGAAAATACATTTCCATATTCGGTCTTATTTTTTTGATGTCTTGTCAAAACAATACAACCAATTTTGTTATTCAAAAAGAGCCCAATATTGAAGACCAAGTTTTGTACGAAATGGCGAGTACTTATTTGTTTGCCTTACCCCAAAATGCGGCAGACGAAGCTCACCCAATAACTGATGATTTAGTAAAGCTTGGTAAAAAGCTATACCTTGAAAAAGCCCTTTCGCTTGATGAGTCGGTGAGTTGCAATACTTGCCATCCGTTGGATAATTTTGGAGTAGATAACAAGCCTTTATCAGAAGGAGTAGGTGGCGCAAAAGGAGCTCGAAACAGCCCAAGCACTTACAATGCGGCTTTGCATTTAGCTCAATTTTGGGATGGGCGCGCCAAAGATGTAGAAAGCCAAGTTGAAGGCCCATTGCTCAACCCTGACGAGATGGCCATGCCGTCCAAAGAAGCCGTTGTTCAACGCCTAAAACAGCTACCGAAATACAAAACTCTTTTTGCGCAAGCATATCCCAATAATACACAGATTACTTACCCAAAAATTGCTCAAGCTATCGGTGCTTTTGAGCGTACGCTGATGACGCCTAGTCGTTTGGATGATTATTTGGATGGGGATCTAGCCAGACTTTCGGGGCAGGAGAAGCAAGGTCTGAAAAAAATGTTGGATTATGGATGTATTCCTTGTCATAGTGGAAGCACAATGGGGGGCATGATGTATCAAAAATTTGGTTTATTCGATGAGTATCAACGCTTTACAAAAAGTGGACTTTACGATAGCGGCAAAATGTCCTTAACACGGAGACCAAGTGATCAAGATGTTTTTAAGGTGCCCTCCTTGCGGAATGTGACCCAAACTGCACCTTATTTTCATGATGGCTCTGTGGAGAAGCTTGAAGATGCGGTACAGATTATGGCGAATTTGCAACTAGGGCGTACTCTTTCTGAAAAGGACATAAAGGATATCGTCGCTTTTTTGGGGGTTTCGGCTGACTGGTAAGGTCGGGGATTGGGATGCTGGATGCTGGTTACTGGATGCTGGTTGCTGGTTGCTGGTTGCGGATGCTGGAGTGCATCCCAAATGAAAAAAGGAGCACTCACTTGT
>CAYTLX010000245.1:0-4191 GCA_964438645.1 uncultured Saprospiraceae bacterium
CTATGCTTCTATGTGTTTAAAAATGTCTCGGGCGGCAGCACCATGCGCCTATGCTCCTATGTGTTTAAAAATGTCTCGGGCGGCAGCACTATGCGCCTATGCTTCTATGTGTTTAAAAATGTCTCGGGCGGCAGAACCCCAATTAAAACTTCCCCAACTACTTCTGCTCAAAGTCCAAAATCAAGGAAAATAGATGTGCATAAAATGGATTATTGGCTTTATTCAGATTATTAAAAGCATAATCCAATCTAACCCGCTTAAACCGTAGCCCAACCCCAATATTGGGCTGAAAGATTAAATGTGTCTCTTCTGGTTTGATATCGTCCTTAATTTTTTGAAATTGACCGATGCCCGCACGTAAAAAGACCGTCTTTTTGTATCCAGCTTCGAGCCCTAGCTTAGGGTCAATATTAATCGACTTGGACGAAACCAGCACATTTCGTTGACCATCGGTCGTAAAAGCAAAATCTGCTTCAGATAGTAGCGTCCACTTTTCACCAAAGGTATTGGTGTAACTAGCACCAACAATAAAAGACGGTTTTGTAATTTCGATGGAACTTTTGGGAATCTCATTTCCTGTTTGATTAAATACATCTTTTTCTTCATCTGTCAATGTAAAACTCCAAGCATTAAAAGTAGTGGTAATGTCCTTAGCCTGCAGACCTGCCGTAAATGGTCCTTTTTTATACTGGACTCCAGCATCTACCCCAAACCCCCAAGCCCCCCCAAAGGGGCCAATAGAACGCCTAATTATTTTTGCGGAAGCACCATAAGACCATGCCGTATGCTTCTTCCAAAAATTACCATAAGAAAACAAAAGAGCATAATCCGCCGCAGAAAACTCGGTAATATTATCATAATTAATGGTGCCATCTGGCTCAATTAATCGCAAGGTATTAGGTATTTTATCAATCCCCAACCTGACCAACGACAGGCTAGCAAAACCTTTTGCGCCTAGATTTTTGCCTGCTGCTAAATAATCATACTGTGCCACCCCTGCAAACCACTCTGCGTGCATTGCGGTTACCTGAAAAGGCGTCTCTAAACGAGCCAGACCAGCTGGATTCCAAAAAGCCGTAGAGATATCATTGGATTGGGCAACCAAAGCGCCAGCCTGCCCATGAGCTCTTGCCCCTACCCCAATCTCCAAAAAAGCGTTACTATACTTTTGCCCATATATGGTCAAGCTACTCAGCAATAAAACTATAAGGGTAAATTGAACTTTGCTAATCATTATTTATTCGTTTTGTGCAAAAATACAACGGCTTATCTGATGTTTTGGCCTTTAACATCTATTTTTTAACTTTTCCTTACTCGTAACTGTTTAGGTGCCCCATTTTTAGACAGAAAATAGGCATTTTTGTGTATGTTGAAGCTATTTTTTTTGAAGCGTAGCACCGCTACGTGATAAAAAAATAGCAAAAACAGGCGTAAAAAGGGCATTTTGTGGCAAAAATTAGCGGATACCTAAACAGTTACCCTTACTCCAATAAAAAAAGCAAGTGCCGAATATACGACACTTGCTTAACTTTTCCAGAATGAAAAAAATTAAATCAAATCTTCATCATCGGCAAAACCAACATCAGATGACACGCCAACACCCGCTTGAATTAATTTAACATTCACTGCGATATCTTGCCCGTTTTCATTTTGGTCAATATCAAAGTTTACTAAATCTCCAGGAGATAATTCTTCATGAGCTGTATCAATCAGACTTTGGAAGTGGAAAAATAAATTATTAGGAGGGTAACTAATAAATCCATACCCACTCTTTAAGGAAAGAATTGTGCTCTGATGAGCTTCTTCCCCATTCTCCCGTATTGTGACCGTAGGTGGTGGAGCATCTACGGATTGCATCACAAATAAATTCTGCAGCAAAGGATTATTCTCCTTAGCCGTTTCTTCAATGATTTCATGCATAGGAACAGAGTATGTCATTTCATTCTCCAAATCTTGCGAAATCTTTGTCGTCTTCTCTGTACCGTAGTCGTCCACAAATTCAAACTCCCAATACAAAACCATTGTCCTAACTCCCTTGGTGTTCAGTTTTTTGATTAATGGCTTAAAATCGCCATTCGTCGTAATGAAAACAATCACATCCAAATCTTTTAAGTAGGCGGATTCAAGCGCCTCCAGTGCGTACCATACATCTACTCCCTTTTCTTGTCGAACCCCTTGATAAGTTCTGACAGGTAAATAATGCGTGGTAATTCCCTCCATCATCAAAATCTCGTTAAAGATTCTATCATAATAAAGTTGATTGCCTTTTTGACTGGCCTCCTTGGCACTTAGTCGTCCCCGAAAATAGTGGGCGTCCACTATTTGGCATAATCTGGGGTCTGCGTTTTCATCTAGTGCTACTTGATGCCTTATAAAAGCATGTAGCCCCGCGATGCTGATACGAGATTGTCTGGCGTGTACATAATTGTAATAATTACTTACGTGAAGGAAGTAATTACCGTCATAGAACACTCCAATCTTGGTAACAGAAGTCTTTCCTGTGTCCATAAAAAACGTGAAATTTTTAGATATAATAATTTAAAGTGCCGAAGTTAACAACTTTCTTCCGATAATTGTTAAAAAAATCGACGTTTTCTCTTGTTTTTGTTTTTTTTCTCATGGCTTTGGGTTAATAGAAGTTAGAAAATAATAATCTAAACAACCATATTTTATTTCGGTTCACAATTAGTCCACAAAATCATCTACTTCTTATGATTTTTCTTCCCAAACTTTAATCAACTCAACTATGGTCTTCACCGCCAGCTCCATATCCTGTATAGTCACCCACTCTTGCTTAGAGTGAAAAGCATGCCCTGCTGCAAAAATATTGGGCGCAGGTAGCCCCATAAATGACAACCGACTTCCATCTGTACCGCCACGAATACTCCCCTTTACCGTCGGTAAATGCAGTCGATTCATCGCTTCTACAACATAGTCAGATACTTGCGGAAAGTCCTTCAATATATTTTTCATATTGCGATATTGCTCCGTAATCACCAACTCCGCCTTACTCCCTGGATACTTTGCCATCACATTATCCATTAGCTTGCGCAAAAATACACCGTGCTCCGCTAATTTATCATCATCAAAGTCTCGCAAAATAAACTCTATGGTTGTTTGCTCAATGAGCCCATTTATCCTAGTGGGATGGATAAAACCTTCCTTGCCTGATGTCGTCTCTGGTGACAATCTATCTTTAGGCAACGCTTCTACTATCTCCGCAGCAATCTTAATCGCACTTTCCATCTTGCCTTTAGCATAGCCTGGATGTTGCGACACACCCGTTATCGTAATCACCGCCCCATCTGCCGAAAAAGTCTCATCTTCTACCGTTCCGACTTCTTCGCCGTCCATAGTATAAACAAAATCTGCATTTAACCGCTCCACATCCAACTTATCTACTCCGCGCCCTATCTCTTCATCTGGTGTAAACAAAATCTTAATCGTACCGTGTTTTATTTCAGGGTGAGCCATTAGGTGGGTGGCTGCATCCATAATTTCAGCAATACCCGCCTTATCATCTGCCCCTAGCAAGGTTAGACCTGATGCTGTCACCACATCTTGCCCAATCTTTTTCCCCAAATCTTCATGCTTTGCAGGGTCAATCAATACTTCGGGATCATCAGGCAAAGAAAGCACACCACCATCATAATTTTGATGAACAATTGGCTTCACATTCGTACCACTAGCATCGGGAGCAGTATCCATGTGAGAACAAAAACAAATAGTAGGTATTTTTTTATCGGTATTAGACGGTATTGTAGCATAGACATATCCATGTTCATCCATTGCAGCGTCAGTGATACCTATTTCTAGCAGTTCTTTGACCAAAAGACGCCCCAAATCCTTTTGCTTCATGGTAGAAGGACAGGTGTCAGATTTTGGATCAGATTGAGTATCAATTTGCACGTATCGCAAGAAGCGATCCTTCACGGTATGTTGTATGCCCATATTAGTAAATTTTCGATAATTATCTCTCTCTGCTTGCGCAAAAAAATAAGTCTGCAAAAGTAGGTTATTTATTATTAAAAAGTATTGTTTTTATTGATTTTTTTTATCCTTTTGCCAATATTGGATTGATTGAGTGGAAAAGTTGAGTCGCTTCGCTGGTTGAAACGCTTGCCCTTCGGGCTTTGCTGGTTGAGTCGTTCGCTTTGCTCTCTGGTTGAGTCGTTCGCTTTGCTCTCTGGT
>CAYTLX010000246.1:0-1245 GCA_964438645.1 uncultured Saprospiraceae bacterium
TACTTTAATCAACATATCCCATATATTCGTTTTTTTTTGCGCAAGCCAAGACACTAAATAAAACTTACCCTTTTTCTTTCTCAAAATTGCTGTATCTTCGTGCCGTAAAATAAATAACACAATGCGAATAGCACTAACCCTACTATTTATTGGTCTATTGCAGACCATGATAATGGCACAGAACCCTATTTCGGGCACTGTATTAAACGCATCTTCAGGTACGCCCTTAGAAGATGTCAAGGTGATGGATAAATCATCCCTAAAATCTACTTTAACAGATAGTAAAGGTCATTTTGTTTTGGATGGCCTGAACACAGGACCTGTTACACTTGTTTTCTCGAAAGAGAATGTATTAGAAGCGACTGAAAAAAACATTACGGTACCACAAGGTGGTATGGATATTGGAAATTTTGGCGCAAATGCTTACACTCAATCTGATGAAATCCAAACCGTTACGTTAGATGATTTAAATGAAACGGACGATAATGCAGACGATGGAAGTGGTAATTACTCCCAATTATCGTCTGGGCGTGACCCTTTCTTGAATGCCGTCAGATATGGGGTCGGTGGACGTCGTTTTCGTATCCGTGGCATGGATAGCGAAAATAGAATGGACTACCTTAATGGGATGCCTATCAACAAAATGCATGATGGACGAACCGATTTTTATGATTTTGGGGGCTTAAATGACGTTTTGAGACGCCAAGACGTGGACTTTGGACTCAGTCCAGGTATCTTTTCTTTTGGTGGAACACTTGGTAGTTGGTCAATGGACACACGTGCTTCTAGCCAACGTAAACAAAATCGTATCTCTTACGCCGTCTCTAATCGCTCCTATCAACAAAGAGTGATGGGCGTTTTCTCAACAGGGATGATGTCTAATGGATTGGCTTTGACCGCTTCGGCATCCCACCGCTGGGGCAAACATGGTTATGTCGAAGGAACCTACTACGAAAATACCGCCTATTTCTTGTCTGTCGATAAAAAGATAAATGATAAACACCTTTTTAATTTAACTATTTTGGGCTCTCCAGGAAAGCGGGGGCGCAGTGGTGTCACCGTCGAAGAAGTCAAAGAATTGACGGGCAATAACTTCTACAACCCTAAATGGGGCTACCAGCAAGGTAAATTAAGAAATGCCGAAGTCGATAATAATCATTCGCCTATCGTCACCTTTAGACATGATTGGACTATCGGTCTGAATACTCGATTGACTTCTACGATTGGCTACCAATTTGGTCGCTC
>CAYTLX010000246.1:1345-4161 GCA_964438645.1 uncultured Saprospiraceae bacterium
TAGAGCGTAGCTTTAATACGGTTTTGGAGCATAATTTTTCGGATAAGATTGGCTTGAATGCGGGCTTTACTTACCGTAATGCTAAAGTGCACTATTTTAATTCCGTAAATGACTTGTTAGGTGCTGATTTTGTGTATGATGTGGACAAATACAACATTAGTTATTCGGATCCTTTGAGCTTTCAACCAGATGTCAATATCCCAAATAAAGTCGCCAAAGAAGGAGATATTATTGGGTTTGATTATGTCGCTAAGTTGAAGCAAGCTAAGTTTTGGACACAAGCAAAATACCATGGTCGAAGCATTGATTTGTTTCTTGCTGGTGAGCTTTCGCAAAATACAATGCAACGTATCGGAAATATGAAGAATGGTCACTTCCAAGATAATTCTTTTGGAGAAGGCACCATTAATAAATTCAATAACTATGGTGTAAAAGGGGGGATTACCTACAAATTGAACGGTAGAAACTACCTATTTGCCAATGCTTATTTGGGTACACGAGCGCCTTATTTTAGAGATAGCTATTTGTCTCCTAGAACTAGAGAGCAATTGGTTGATGGGCTTGATAATGAAACCTTGACTTCCATGGAAGGCGGCTATGTCCTGAATTCGCCTTACCTTAAAGCTCGGGTAACTGGATATTATTACACACGTGAAAATAGAACTCGTACAATCACCTTCTTTGCGGATTTATCTTCTATTGACTTTAAGTTTGGTAGCTTGGCCCTTTCGGGAATGGATACCAGAAACGTCGGTACCGAAGTCGCTATTGAAGGAAAATTGACTCCGACGATTACCTTGTCGGCGGTGGCTTCTGTGGGACAGCATTTGATTACTTCCCGTCCCCAAAGCGTATTTACCGTAGATGATAATGCGGAAGAAATAAAAGTGGGTACGGTTTATTGGAAAGGATATCGCGTCTCGAATACGCCACAAAGAGTTTATTCCGCTAGATTGAGTTATAACTCCCCAAAATTCTGGTTTGTTAGCTTAACTGGTGGCTATTCTGATGACCTTTGGCTGGATGTGAGTCCCTTGCGGAAAACTGCTGCGGCAGTGGATAAGTTTAAGCGAAAAGACAACCCTGAGCGGTTGAGATTGTTAAAACAAGAAGAATTGCCAGGTGCATTTACCTTGGATTTCTTTGGGGGAAAATCTTTCAAGTTTTCTCATACCAAGTACTTGTACTTCAATCTAGGCGTCAGCAATATCTTGGATGACACGAATATTAGAACGGGGGGATTTGAGCAATTACGTATCGACCCCGAGCGTTTTCCCAATAAATACTTTTACGCTTATGGCCGTACTTTTTACGCAAGTGCTGCTTTAAGATTTTAAATTGAACAAAAAATAAAAAATATGCGCTTAGCGCACCATAAAACTTTCGACATGAAAAAATTCTTTTCTTACTTCCCTATTTTTCTTTTAGGGTTCGGTCTTTTATTTAGTGGTTGTATTGACGACAAATTTGATGAGCCACCGATTGATGGAGATGATCCAGATATTACTACTAATGCAACCATTGCCGATGTATTAGCTTTGTGGCAACCTGGTAACATTGTAGAAATTACTGATGACCTTGTTTTTGATGCGGTAGTTATCTCTTCTGATGAAGCAGGCAATTTTTACAAGGCGCTTGTGGTGGAAGATGAAAACTCTGGTATTCGTTTTTCTATTAATGCAACAGGGCTTTACAATGACTTCGCACAATTTAGACATGTCTATGTAAAAGCAAAAGGGCTTTATATTGGTGATTATCGTGATTTACCAACTTTGGGGGCAGGTATAGGTACTAATAATCAAGGAAATCCTATCATTGAGCGGATTCCTAACGATTTGGTCGCCGAGCACATCATCAAAGGTAAAAAGAACCGACCTTCTCCTATTAGAGAAAAAACGATTGCAGAAGTGACGCTTTCAGATGTAAATCGTTTGATTCGTTTGACGGATGTAGAGTTTGTTGCTGGGGATACGCTTAAGACAATTGCAGGAGCCACATCGGCTGGCAATAGAAAATTAACAGATTGCTTAGATAATACCATCGACATCAGAACGAGTAATTACGCTGATTTTGCGGATGCTCAAGTGCCGAGTAAGCATGGTACGGTGGATGCCGTGGTGGGTATCTATAATGGTGGCTTACAATTATCCTTAAATTATTTTGAAGACATCAAAATGACTGAAGACCGTTGTACGGGTGGCTCTACGGGCGGTTCTTGTGATACCTGGACCATCATTGGTACTTCTACCACTGGGGCATCTGTTGATGAAAAATTTGATGGAATTACCAACAAGCAAGACTTGAATGAACCAGGCTGGTTAAACGCAACATGCGTGGACGGTGGACGTGTATGGCGTGGAAAAACTTATCAATCTACAAAATATATAAGTAGTACTGCTTTTGGTGATAATAATCCTGAAGTGCATACACTGGCTATTACACCAGGAGTGACAAATATTGGGTCTAAGACCTTGACCTTTAAGAGTGCACAAGATCACTTTACACAGGACAATCTACGAGTGTTGATTTCAACAGATTTTGACGGAAGTGATATCGCTGGTGCTACTTGGACTGAATTGTCCGCAACCTTAGCAGGCTCGTCCAATTCTAATTATGAATGGGTAAATTCGGGTAATGTGAGTCTTGCCGCCTATTCTGGTACCGGATACATCGCTTTTGAATACAAAGGCTCGGGACCAGGTGGCAATACCGGCGGATTTAGCATTGATGACGTGAAAATTCAATAAGCCTGATAATAAATAAAAAAAAAGGGTTGGCTCCAAAAGGAGCCAACCCTTTTTTACTTTTGGAAAGTT
>CAYTLX010000247.1:0-4151 GCA_964438645.1 uncultured Saprospiraceae bacterium
GCAGGCGCAGGCGCAGTGAACATCGTCATCACCGACAATCAAGCAGGTGGCGACACAGAAAATATCACGGTTACCGACCCCAATACTTGTTCGAGTAACTCCAATTTAACAGAATCTGGTCTAACCAATACCGCCTGTGAAAATAATGGAACGCTTGGTGATCCAACGGATGATAAAATAGTGTTTGATTTATTTCCAAAAGGGTATAATCTAGGGGCGGACTATTCGGTGATCGTGCCTACAGGATATGTGGTGACTCCGAATGTTGCAAATTACGGATTGGCGAGTCACTTTGAATTAAATTCCATGACCGCAGGCGGGGGAGATGTGACCATCCAAATTGTGGATAATCAAGTAGGTGGAGATACGATAAGTTTTGTATTAAGTGATCCTGGAACATGTTCGGATGAAAGTAATATTATTGATAATGGAATTGCGAATGTGAACTGTGAAAACAATAGTACTCCAGGTGATCCAACAGATGATTACATCACTTTCGATTTGACGCCTATTGGTTATAATTTGGGAGTAGAATATACTGTGACGGTGCCAATGGGCTATGTCGTTACGCCATCAACAGGTGTGTTTGGCACTAGTACCACTTTTCATTTTTCACTGCAAAGTGGCTCGGCTGGTAATGGGCAAGTATTGGTGATTATTCATGACAATCAAAGCAATGGGGATGACTTTTCTTTCACGATGATGGATCCTGGGAGTTGCTCTGAAGAAAGTAATATTGTGGATGCGCATTTGACGCAAGTTAATTGTAATAATAATGGTACTCCAGAATGGATTTATGATGATTTTATCAGTTTTGACTTAGATCCAGAAGGATATAATTTGGATACAAGTTACTCCTTGATTTTACCGCAAGGCTATACGGTTAATCCGACCAGTGGTTTTTATAATGATACGACTTATTTTGAATTGCATACGGGCTCGGCTGGCAGTGGAGATGTATGGATTCAATTAGTTGATAATCAACTAGATGGAGACACTTTGGGTGTTTTGGTCATTGATCCAAATGTCTGCTCAGTAAAGCCTGAAATTGTGGTGAAAGATACCGTTATTGTGAATTTGGATACGGTAACTTATTGCGTGGACACGATGATTTTACCAGGGGTAATAGTTGACATCCAAGACGTTTGTTTGATGGAAAATGGGCAGTATGTTGATTTTACGATTGATACGGCTAATCTATGCGTGACGTATTATGGGTTGGAGTTTACGGGGACGGATACCATGTGTTTGCAATTGACGGATAACTTCGGAAATGTTGATACGATTGAGTTTAATATTACGTGTATTTCTCCACCTTCTGGGGAATGTATTTCGGATTCTATTTTTATCAATCAAAATCTTTATTACTGTTTGGATACGAGTCAGTTGGCTGGAAATATTGTAAGTATTGAGAATATCTGTGATGATAGTACTTTCGTAAAATACGAAATTATTGATTCAAATTTTTGCGTAAGCTATGAAGGACGCACGCTCGGAAGCGCCAGTGCGTGTGTCGTCTTGACGGACGAATACGGTGTGACGGATACGACTTATTTTTGTACAGAAGTGGTGCCCTATACTGGTTTGCCCGATGCTAGTCCTGATGAGTTTTGCGTAAGCATGAATAGCTCTAAAGTCTATGATGTCTTGCAAAATGATGTCACATGGGGTGGGGTAGATTCGATGTATATTGTCTCTGATCCTTTGTATGGGACAGTGGTTGTTAATCCAGATTATACCATCACTTACACGCCTAAGCCGAATATCTGTGAGCGAGATGACCAAATGATTTATGAGTTTTGTAATCCAAATGGCTGCGTTTCAGCCGCAGTAAATATTTGTATATTGTGTGAAGATATAGTGATATTTACAGCCATATCCCCGAATGGAGATGGTGTAAATGATGTTTTTTATATCTCCAATATTGACAAGTATCCCAACAATGAACTGACCATTTTTAATCGCTGGGGTAATGTGGTGCACCATGCCCATACTTACCGCAATGCATGGGATGGACGCTGGCGTGATAAATATTTGCCAGACGGCACTTATTACTACGTTTTGAAGCTAAATGATGAAGAAAATCGGGCGTTTAGTGGGTATTTGCAGATAAGTAGGTAGAGAATACCTATTGCGTCTTTCTCAAAGGTTACTAACCTAGCGTTCAAGGAGTCTTCGGCGTTCAATAGGCTCTTTCGAGCCGTTTAAGCTACCTTTGCATGCCGTTAGTTCCGTTTTTGCACCTTATCCCCAAATTCCACCACCTGTAAATCACTGATTTTCTCTTTTCCACCTATCGTAAACCGTATGGCCGTACGGATGGCATGGATGCCCGTAATGCCTGCCGCACCTGGATTGATGTGTAACAAGTCAAACAAAGGGTCATGTATCACCTTAAGGATATGAGAATGCCCACAGACATATAAATCTATATTTTCCTTGAGTAGAATATTTTTGACTCTGGAAGTATATCGACCAGGATAGCCTCCTATGTGCGTGATGAGCACTTTTACACCTTCCAGCTCAAATAGTTGATTTTCGGGGTATTCCCGACGAAGTTCTTGTGTGTCAATATTGCCATACACCGCACGTAAAGGCTTGATGGTGGCTAGCGTATCGGTGACCACACGGTCACCGATATCGCCAGCATGCCATATCTCATCACAATCACTAAAAAAATCTAGGATGGGCTGATCAATATAAGAATGTGTATCTGAAATAATACCGATTCGTTTCATGTTATTTCTTAAATGCTAGAATTGTCTTTTCAATAATGTGGGCACAATCCAAAATTTGCTCTTTAGTCATCACCAAAGGTGGTGCAAAACGGATGATATTGCCATGTGTAGGTTTAGCTAAAAGTCCATTGTCTCGTAGTGCCAAGCATATTCTCCAAGCCGTATCGCTATCTTCGGTATCATTGATTAAAATGGCATTCAACAACCCTTTTCCGCGTACTTTGGTCACGAGATCAGATTTAGCAATCAATTCATTCATTTTTTCTCGAAAGAGATTACCTAAAGTCATCGCATTTTCCGCAAGGTTTTCATCCTTCACCACTTCCAAAGCTTCAATGGCGACCGCACATGCTAGGGGGTTGCCCCCAAAAGTAGAGCCATGTTCTCCTGGTTTGATGGTCATCATCACTTCATCATCCGCCAAAACAGCCGAGACAGGCATGGCACCCCCAGAAAGCGCCTTACCCAAAACTAAGATATTGGGCTTGATGTTATAATAATCACAAGCCAATATTTTGCCTGTACGGGCGATTCCTGTTTGGACTTCATCCGCAATAAACAAAGCATTGTTTTCCTGACAAAGTGCAAAGGCCTTGGGCAAATAATCTTCATCGGGCACAAAAACTCCAGCTTCTCCTTGAATCGGCTCCACAATAAATCCCGCTACATTAGGATCTTTTAGGGCTTGCGCCAAAGCATCAACATCATTGTAAGGGATGATCTCAATCCCAGGAAGGAAAGGCCCAAAATCATTGGTCGCATCAGGATCAACTGAAGCCGAGATGACCCCAAGCGTCCGTCCATGAAAATTACCACTAGCAAAAATAATCTTTGCTTGATTTTCAGGCACTCCTTTAACTTTGTAAGCCCATTTTCTGGCCAATTTAAGGGCAGTCTCTACCGCTTCTACACCCGTATTGATAGGCAAAACCTTATCATAGCCAAAGAATGAAGTTACATATTGCTCATATTTGCCCAGCATATTGTTATAAAAGGCACGAGAAGTCAAAGTCAAAACTTGCGCTTGTTCAGTCAGCGCCTTAATGATTCTAGGATGACAATGTCCTTGATTTACAGCAGAATACGCAGATAAAAAATCATAATATTTCTTACCTTCGGTGTCCCAAACAAATACGCCATCCCCCTTGGCTAATACTACTGGTAAGGGGTGATAATTGTGTGCGCCATATTTATCTTCCATTTGGATAAAGTCTTGCGCAGTGGTCTCTTTAATCATATTTCAATTTTTGAGCAAAAATAAGCCTTTTTTTGGGTTTATGTATGATTGTTTTGATTGTTCAATGATTCAAGCGCCCAATAAACGCCAAAGGCAAAATAAACGTCCGCAGGACAAATTGAACGTCCGCAGGACAAATGAATGCCGAAGGCAAATTGAACGTCCGTAGGACAAAT